>NZ_BCBO01000157.1:0-39846 GCF_001320835.1 Pseudomonas sp. NBRC 111138
TCTGATCCGCCAGGAAACCGGCTTCGACGGCCAACGCACCGCGTATGCCTACGACCTCAACGGCCACCTGCTGGAAAAGACCGAATACGGCGACGATAACAGTCAGCTAATCACCCGTTACGAGCGCGACCACGCCGGTCGCCTCGTCCGAAAAACCCTGCCCGATGCCAGCGTTGTCGACTATGCCTACGACCGCCAGGGCAACCTCCTTAGCGTCGAGGACGGCCACTGGGCGCTGGCCTACGAATACGACCGCCAAAACCGCCTCACCGCCGAACACCAGGGCTGGGGCACCCTGCGCTACGGCTACGACGCTTGCGGCCAGCTGAAAAACCTGTGCCTGCCGGACAATAACCGCGTCACCTTCACCCACGATAAAGGCGGCCACCTGGCTACCGTCGAACTCAACGGTGAAGTGCTTACCTCGCATCTATTCAAGAGCGGCCGCGAGCATCAGCGCCAGCAAGGCCAACTGCTCAGCCACTACCACTACGACGACCAGAATCGTCTGCACGCCCACGCCGTTACGCAGCAGCAAAACTATTTCTACCAACGCCAATACGACTACGACAAAAGCGGCAACCTCACCCGCCTGCTCGACACTCGCAAAGGCGAGCACCTTTACCGCTACGACCCCCTCGCCCGCCTGACCCGCGCCGACCACTCCCAGGACGTACAGGAACGCTTCGCCCACAACCCGGCCGGCAACCTGCTGATGCAAGACCGCCCCGGCCCGGACATCGTCGCGGCGAATCGTCTGATGATCCAAGGCGACCGCCATTACGACTACGACGCCTTCGGCAACCTCATCCGCGAACGACGCGGCAAGGGCCAGCAACTCGTTACTGAGTACCGCTACGACTGCCAGCATCGGTTAATCAGCATCACAAAACCGAACGGCGAAACCGCCAACTATCGCTATGACCCATTTGGACGCCGCATCAGCAAAACCGTGGACGACAAAACCACAGAGTTTTTCTGGCAAGGCGACAAGCTGATAGCCGAGCACCATGCAGAACGCCATCGCAGCTACCTGTACGAGCCCGACAGCTTCCGCCCGCTGGCATTGCTGCAAGGCTTCGGCCCACAAGCCACCACGCCCTACCACTACCAACTCGACCACCTCGGCACCCCGCAGGAACTGACCAGCCCCGAAGGCGAAATCATCTGGTCCGCCCACTACCGCGCCTACGGCCAGATCGCCCGGCTCGACGTGGGAAAAGTCGACAACCCACTGCGATTTCAAGGCCAGTATTTCGATCAGGAAAGCGGCCTGCACTACAACCGCCATCGCTACTACAATCCGGATATTGGTCGTTACCTGACACCGGATCCGCTGAAGTTGGCGGGTGGGATCAACGGGTACCAATATGTGCCCAATCCTACGGGGTGGGTGGATCCGCTGGGACTAAGCTGTAAAAAAACAAGCTGCCCTGAAGGGCCTTATAGCGTAATCGTTCCAGGAGGAGGTTTAGCCGCACATGAGGCGGCAGGAGGACATCTTATGGAAAAGCATGTCGGTAGAACTGATCAACAACTGCTTGACCGCTTGAGACAGGAACCACATATCCCGGCAGCCTCTACTTTTCATGATCGCGCAACAGCTGAACTCGCCATTTCAAAGGTACTGGATAACAATCAGGACAAAATCAAAGACTTCCTAGAAGGAAACAACCAGCAGATAGTCATCACTCAACCATCCCCCGAGCCAATAGGCACAAGTTTCAAAAAGAACACTACGACACCCGTACCCGGAAAAGAAATTTACTTAATCATTCGCAGAGACCAAAAAATGCATACTGGATATCGAATTCACACAGGCTTTCCAAACCCATGAATAAAGACTACCCCGAGCTGCAGCAATTTCTTGCTGGGTATTTCAATCAAGATTGGGTTGATGATCACAAAAGCGCAAACGAAGTAATTGATTTTTTTATCTCGGAATCGTCTGAAGATACGATAGCAACAGTGCTATTAGAGCTGGAAAAACTAGTATCAGCCAAAAAAACAGAGCAAGACCTTCAAGAGTTCTTACTCTCTGATATCGGCTGTTATTACTATTACCCTAATGAATGGAATGATGGGAAAACGTGGTTGAACCATGTTGCCTTAGCATTAAAGAACGCCATTAAATAATTTTCTGGCCGAGATACGGGGCCGCTATGCAGCCCCACGCGAGCAAGCTCGCCACAAGTTAGGCGATGCCCTTAAATCCCCGCCAACGCCAAATCCATCGCAAAATACGTAAATATCAAATCCGCCCCCGCCCGCTTGATCGACCCCAACGTCTCGCGCACCACTCGATCCTCATCAATCGCCCCGGCCTGTGCGCCGAACTTGATCATCGCGTACTCACCGCTCACCTGGTACGCCGCCACCGGCAGGCGCGAGGCTTCGCGGATGTCGCGGATGATGTCGAGGTAGGCACCGGCAGGCTTGACCATCAGCGCATCAGCGCCTTCCTGTTCGTCCAGCAGCGATTCGCGCACGGCTTCGCGGCGGTTCATCGGGTTCATCTGGTAGCTTTTGCGGTCGCCCTTGAGCGCGCTGCCGCCGGCTTCGCGGAAGGGGCCGTAGAGGGCCGAGGCGAATTTGGTGGAGTAGGCCATGATCGGGATGTGGGTGAAGCCGGCGTCATCCAGGGCACGGCGGATGGCCTGGACCTGGCCGTCCATCGCGGCTGACGGGGCGATCACGTCGGCGCCGGCGCGGGCGGCGGCCACGGCTTGTTTGCCGAGGTTGACCAGGGTCGCGTCGTTGTCGACATGGGCACCGTGCATCACACCGCAGTGGCCGTGGTCGGTGTATTCGCAGAAGCAGGTGTCGGACATCACGATCATTTCCGGCACGGCGTCCTTGATGATCGAGGACATGCGCGAAACCAGGCCGCGTTCTTTCCATGTGTCGCTGCCGCTGGCGTCGAGGTGGTGGGAGACGCCGAAGGTCATCACCGACTTGATGCCGGCGCGGGCGTAACGCTCGATCTCACCGGCGAGTTTTTTCTCAGGAATGCGCAACACACCCGGCATGCTGGTGATGGGCACGAAGTCGTCGATTTCTTCTTCGATAAAAATCGGCAGTACCAGGTCGTTGAGGGTGAACTCACTTTCCTGGAACAGGCCACGCAGCTCCGGGGAGCGGCGCAGGCGACGTGGGCGGGCTTGGGGGAACTGGCTGGTCATGGCAATCCTGAAAAATGGCTGAACACTTTGGGGCGAAAGCTTATGCCCCCAAGTCCCGGCAACACAAATGCCGAGGGGCCAATAGTGTATTGCCGGGTGCGTAACAATTCATTGATCTACAGCTGTAGACGCCCTTCGATGCACAACGCTACGGCACCGCCCACCCAGATTTCATCGCCCTGGCGCTCGATATGAATACGCCCCGCTCGCCCGATCGCCGTGCCTTGGCTGACCACGTAACGGCTGGGCGCCAGGCCCTCGGCGAGCAGCCATTGGGCCACGCCGGCATTCAAGCTGCCGGTGGCCGGGTCTTCGGCGGCGCCATCGCCAGCGACAAAAGCGCGCACTTCAAATTGCGCGTCCACCGCATCACGCGTCGGATCACAGGGTGCGATCACCCCTACGGCCAGACCCAGCAGTTGCGCATAGTCCGGTTGCAACGCAAGCACCGCGTCACGATCAGCCAGCATCACCGCCAGCCAACCCGCACCATTGTCGACCCACTGGCTGCGCACAATCGCCTCGGGCGCCAGCTTCAATGCCAGGCGCACGCGCTCCAGCAACGGCGCCTCCACGGGCCCTGCACGCAACAATGGCGGCGCGATAAACGCCAGTTGGTCACCCTGGCGACGAATACGCACCAAGCCGATTTCGCACTCCTGGATAATCTCCTCCCCACGTGGCACGCCGCCAGCCTGCAACCAGGCGTGGCAACTGCCCAAGGTCGGATGCCCGGCGAACGGCAGCTCTTTGAGGGTGGTGAAGATTCTTACCCGATAGTCAGCACGTGGGTCGCGCGGCGTCAGTAAAAACGTGGTTTCGCTGAGGTTGGTCCAATTGGCAAAGTCCGCCATCTGCTGGTCGGTGAAGCTATCGGCCCCCAGCACCACGGCCAAGGGGTTGCCTTTGAGCGGCACGCTGCTGAATACATCCAGTTGTTGAAAATCGAAAGTCGGCATGCATCAGCTCGGAATGTTCAGGCCACGGATCACCGCAGGACGTGCGACAAAGCCGTCCAACGCGCGCAGTACGTTAGGGAAGTCGGTGATGCCTACCAGGTCACCGGACTCGTAGAACCCGATCAGGTTGCGAACCCACGGAAAGATCGCAATGTCGGCGATGCTGTACTCGTCGCCCATGATCCAGGTGCGGCCCAGCAGGCGCTTTTCCAGCACGCCCAGCAAGCGCCGCGATTCGGCGGCGTAGCGATCACGCGGGCGCTTGTCCTCATACGCCTTGCCGGCGAATTTGTTGAAGAACCCCAGTTGACCAAACATCGGGCCAATGCCGCCCATCTGGAACATCAACCATTGCAGGGTTTCATAGCGTGTGGCCGGGTCTTCGGAGAGCAACTGGCTAGTCTTTTCCGCCAGGTAAATGAGGATCGCGCCGGATTCGAACAACGCCAACGGCTGCCCGCTCGGGCCGTTGGGGTCGATGATCGCAGGGATCTTGTTGTTGGGGTTCAGGGACAGGAACTCGGGAGACAACTGGTCCTGGGTGTCGAAGCTGACCTTGTGCGCCTCATAAGGCAGGCCCAGTTCTTCGAGCATGATCGACACCTTGACGCCATTGGGCGTAGGCAACGAATACAACTGCAAGCGTTCCGGGTGCTGGGCGGGCCATTTGCTGTTGATCGGGAAAGCGGCGAGTGCGTTCATCGAGAACCCCCTGGTCGGAAAGTCCCCATGATAGTCATCTGCCTGCCATCGTGCATGGGTCATCGTTGCGCAACATTTGCCAGCTAGTATCCCGCGTGGGCGAACCAAAGCGCCCGAATGCACTCTTAAGAGCGCCCGAACAATGAATGGAGGCTGCTTGCTATATCGACAGGGAACACCGCAGGACGCTGATGCGTCACTGGGGCCGGGCTTGTCCGCCTTAACCCGACGCACGAAGACTCGAACCTATCATGAAGATCAAGCCTCTGCGCCTTGTGCCACGACTCAAACGTTATTCCTACATGGTATTGCCGCTGCTGCTGGTCAGCGCTGCCATCGTCACCGCCCTGGACGCCCGTGAAAGCCGTGCGCAACCGGTCGATGGCGTACAAACCCTGGTATTCCTGCGCCACGGCGAAAAACCGGCCGGAGGCCTGGGCCAACTCAATTGCCAGGGCCTGAACCGCGCCATGAACCTGGCGACTCTGTTGCCGGAAAAGTTCGGCAAAGCCAACTATGTGTTCGCTGCCAACCCGACGCGTAACGTCGAGGAAGGCGAACTGGATAACTCCTACAGCTACATTCGCCCACTGATCACCATCAGCCCCAGCGCGATCAAGCTCGGCCTGCCGGTGAATATCGAGTTCTCAGCGAATGACACCAGTGCCCTGGCCGAAGAGCTGGTCGAGGACAAGTACCGCAACGCGACCATCTACACGGCCTGGTCCCATGGTTACTTGCCGGAACTGATCAACAAAGTCGCCAGCGAAGCCGCCGGCGAAAAACACACCATTACCGATGATTGGTCTGGCAATGACTACGACTCCCTGTACGTGCTGACATTGACCTGGCACAACGGCAAGGCTTCGCTGCTCAGCCGCAACTACAAGCAAGGGCTGAATAACGGCGGGGAAAACTGCCCGGACCCGACCCAGGTCAGCGCAGATATCTGAAGCTTGGGCCGCAGGGGCGTATGATGCCGGGCTATCGACTCACCTGCGGATCCTCTCCATGTCCAACCTCGCTTCCACCCAGCCCAACCGCGGCTGGGCATTCTGGTGCAAACCTGCGCTGTTTCTCCTGGTGGCCTGCATCGGCCTCTACTATGTGAAGTGGTCGCCCTACTACCTAAAGGCGTTTGTAGCGGCCGACAACCACAGCATTGGCGCCTCGATTCTCAATGACCAGCAAAGCTCGCCTCTGGCGGCGGCGCTGGCCTATGCCCAGGTGTATTTCCTGGCCATCTGGAAAGCCGCCGTACTGGCAGTGATCCTCGGTTCATTGCTGCAGGTATTGATCCCCCGCGACTGGCTGCTGCGCCTGTTTGGCCGCGCCGGGCTGGGCTCGACCCTGCGCGGTGGGCTGTTCGCCCTGCCGGGGATGATGTGCAGTTGCTGCGCGGCCCCGGTGGCGGCGGGCATGCGCCGCCAGCAGGTGTCGGTCGGCGCGGCGCTGGCGTTCTGGATTGCCAACCCGGTATTGAACCCGGCCACACTGGTGTTCATGGGCTTTGTGCTGGGCTGGGGTTTCACCGCGCTGCGGCTGGTGGCGGGGATTGTGCTGGTGGTGGGCGTGTCCCTGGTGGCACAGCGTATTGCGCGCCCGGACCAGGTGCCGGAAGCCGCGCTGGAGGCCGTTGCCGACGTCAGCACGGTGGAGTCGCAGCCGTTCCTGAGCCGCTGGTTACGCACGCTGTGGCAACTGTTCTGGAGCACTATCCCGGTGTATATCCTGGCGGTGCTGATCCTCGGCGCGGCGCGGGTGTGGCTGTTCCCTCATGTGGACGGGGCGATGGCCGACAGCCTGGTGTGGCTGGTGCCGCTGGCGATTGTGGGCACGCTGTTCGTGATTCCGACAGCGGCAGAGATTCCCATCGTACAAACCATGATGACCCTGGGCATGGGCACCGGCCCGGCCGTCGCCTTGCTGATGACCCTGCCGAGCGTGAGCCTGCCGTCACTGCTGATGCTGCGCAAGGATTTCGATGCGCGGGTGCTGGTGACGGTAGCCGGCTTGACCATGCTCGTGGGGGTGGTGTGTGGGTTGATTGGAGCGGTGATTCTTTAGAGTTTCAGTGGGGCTGATGGCCTCATCGCAGGCAAGCCAGCTCCCACCTTTGTATGTATTCACACTTCAAAAGGTGGGAGCTGGCTTGCCTGCGATGGCGTCCGAAAGGTCACCCCACCCGAGCTGCTCGCTCGCGCAAATACTCCACCACCGCACCCTGCTCCCCGGCAAACTCGATACGCGCGCCCTTGCTCTCGCGCTGGAACGCATACATCGGGTCGTAATACTCACGCAGCAAGCCTTCAATCCATACCCGATGCAACTCCACTGCGCCGCTGCGTGCCTGTTCGGCCAGGGCATCCTGCAACACCGCCTGCAACCGCTGGAAACGCTCGCCCCCCAGTCGCTTGTGAATATTGGCCAGGCTCTGGGTCAGGCGCTCGGCAAATAATCGCTGGCCGGTTTCCCCAAACACCTCAATGAACTCGGCGCACAGGTCCACCACGTAATCCTTAAGGATGCGCTCGACACGGCCCTCGACGCTGTCTTCCAGCCACACCATCGGAAACGTCTGCATGCCCTTGTGCAATGGCAGCGGCAGCGCACAGCTGCCGATCATGCGGCTCTCGTCCTCGACCACAAACTGCTCGATACCACCTGCGCGCTTCTTCAGCAAATCCACCGCCAGGCGATTTTCGAAGTCGATATTGGAGGGTTGCGCCGTGGCGCGCTTGCCGAAACTGGAACCGCGATGGTTGGCGTGCCCTTCCAAATCCAGGGCATTGCGCAGTTGGCCGAGCACTTCGGTCTTGCCGGTGCCGGTCATGCCGCCCAGCAGTACGAAATCACACTGGGCAGTCGCCTGCTCCAGGGTTTCCAGCAGGAAGGTACGCATGGCCTTATAGCCACCGCCGACGCGGGGGTATTCGATGCCTGCTTCGGTTTTCAACCATTGCTGCACGATCTGCGAACGCAGGCCGCCCCGAAAGCAGTACAGGTAGCCATTGGGGTTAGCCTGGGCAAACTGCGCCCACTGTTCGATGCGCTCGGCCTTGATTGCCCCCGACACCAGTTCATGCCCCAGCACGATTGCCGCTTGCTGGCCTTGCTGCTTGTAACAGGTGCCGACCCGCTGGCGCTCATCGTCGGTCATCAGCGGCAGGTTGATCACCCCGGGGAACGCGCCCTTGGTGAATTCGACCGGCGCGCGAGTATCCATCATCGGCCGGTCGTTGAGGAAGATATCGCGGTAATCGGTGATGTCCGTCGCCATCAAATCACCTCAACCGCGTTGGTCTGTCGCTCCAGCAGTTCACCGATAGGCTCAAGGGCCAAGCCCAGCTCGGCGGCCACGGCGTGGAACTCGGCATCACCTTCCGGAGTAACCGCGATCAGCAGGCCACCGCTGGTCTGGGGGTCGCACAGCACGCGCTTGTGCAGCTCCTGCACACGCCCCAGCTTGCTGGCGTAGCTTTCAAAGTTGCGCAAGGTGCCACCCGGCACACACCCCTGGTCCAGGTAATACTCCACCCCCGGCAGGCGCGGAACCTTTGCATAGTCGATACGGGCCGTCAGGCCACTGCCATCGGCCATTTCCACCAGGTGGCCAAGCAGGCCGAAACCAGTGACATCGGTCATGGCCGTCACACCGGCCAACTTGCCGAAACGGCTGCCCGGCTTGTTGAGGGTGCACATCCAGTCACGCGCCAGGCCGATATCCGCCTCGCGCAGCTTGCCCTTCTTCTCGGCGGTGGTGAGGATGCCGATGCCCAGGGGCTTGGTCAGGTACAGGCGGCAACCGGCGGTAGCCGTGTCGTTACGCTTCATATGGCGCTTTTGCACGATGCCGGTCACGGCCAGGCCGAAGATCGGCTCCGGCGCGTCGATGGAATGCCCGCCCGCAAGCGGAATGCCAGCTGCGTCGCACACCGCCCGACCGCCGCGAATCACTTCGCGGGCAATCTCCGGCGCGAGCACATTGACCGGCCAGCCGAGAATGGCGATGGCCATCAAGGGATCGCCGCCCATGGCGTAGATATCGCTGATGGCATTGGTGGCGGCGATGCGGCCGAAGTCGAACGGGTCGTCGACAATCGGCATGAAAAAGTCCGTGGTGGACACCACGCCGCGCTCGTCGTCGATGGCGTATACCGCCGCATCGTCGCGGGAGGCATTGCCCACCCACAGGTTGGGGTCGAGGTTCTGCGCACCGCTGCCCGCAAGGATCACTTCCAGGACCTGGGGCGAAATCTTGCAACCGCAACCCGCACCGTGGCTGTACTGGGTAAGGCGAATCGGCTCGTTCATGGGGGACCTCAAGCTATCAAGTGGGCCGATTCTAGCAGACAGCAAAAGGCCGGCTGGGCTCTTGTGAGCACAGCCGGCCTGTTTGTTCAGCGGTTACTGGCGCGCAGCGAGCAAACGTGCGTGCCGGTTACGCCGGGCGATGTTCAAGCATTCGATCGCAGCCGAGAACGCCATGGCCGCATACACGTAGCCTTTTGGCACGTG
This sequence comes from Pseudomonas sp. NBRC 111138, assembly GCF_001320835.1. Taxonomy (NCBI): domain Bacteria; kingdom Pseudomonadati; phylum Pseudomonadota; class Gammaproteobacteria; order Pseudomonadales; family Pseudomonadaceae; genus Pseudomonas; species Pseudomonas sp. NBRC 111138. The sequence continues at coordinate 9,362 of NZ_BCBO01000157.1, forward strand.
GGCGCCGAAGCCTTCGGCGATCAGCGTCATGCCGATCATGATCAAGAAGCCCAGGGCCAGCATCACCACGGTCGGGTTGTCGTTGATGAACTTGGCCAACGGTTCAGCGGCCACCAGCATCACGATCACCGAGACCACCACGGCAATGATCATGATCGGCAAGTGCTCGGTCATGCCCACGGCGGTGATGATGCTGTCGATGGAGAACACCAGGTCGAGCATCAGGATCTGGCCGATGGCGGCAGCAAAGCCGATGGTCACGGTATTGCTGACGGTTGCCTTCTCTTCAGGCTCCGGGTCCATGCTGTGATGGATCTCGGTGGTTGCCTTCCACACCAGGAACAGGCCGCCGGCGATCAGGATCATGTCCTTCCACGAGAACGCCTGGCCGAATACTTCGAACACCGGTGTCGTCAATTGCACGATGAACGCGATGGTGCTCAACAGGCCCAGGCGCAATATCAACGCCATGCTGATACCAATGCGCCGCGCCTTGGCCCGGTGCTTCTCCGGCAGTTTATTGGTAAGGATCGAGATAAAGATCAGGTTATCGATGCCCAGCACGATTTCCATGACGATCAAGGTAGCCAGTGCGACCCAGGCGGTGGGGCTGGCGGCCAGTTGTAAAAGGTAATCCATAGGTCAGTCCTGACGTGGTAGTGCTGGGGAATTAGGTTTCTTTGGTGTCGGATTCAGCAGCGTTTTCGGCGCCTTTTTCCTGCTTCTCAGGGCTGATCAAGCCCTGGGTTGCTTCACTCAATGCCTGCTCGGCGGCCTTGTGGGTGTCGTCGATGGCCTGCTTGGCCGACTCGGTGGCTTTGCCCAGCACCTGTTGCGCGCTTTTCTCGACTTGATCACAGCCGCTGACCACTATCAATGAAAGCGCAAGCAACGACGCCGCGCCCAGGGAATTGAGTTTCATGATGTATTCCTCGTTAGAACCCTTGGGTCCAAGTAGTGGCCCCTCGATAGCGAGGCATTCTATGCAGGCGAACAGTTCAGGAAAATTCGTATTTTTCTCGCGTATACTTCGATTTTCACGAAGTGTAGGCCGTGATGCTCAATTATCGACAACTGCATTACTTCTGGGTGGTGGCCAAGACCGGCAGCATCGTGCGCGCCTGTGAGCAATTGAACCTCACGCCGCAGACCATCAGCGGGCAGATCAGCCTGTTGGAGCAGACCTTCGGTATTGCCCTGTTTCAGCGGGTCGGGCGCCAGCTTGAACTGACCGAAGCCGGGCGCCAAGCGCTGCCCTACGCCGAGCAGATGTTCCAGACCGGCAATGAACTGGAGGCGATGCTGCGCGCCCAGCCTGACGAGCAGCAGATCCCGTTCCGCGTTGGGGTGGCGGATGTGGTGCCAAAATCCATCGTGTACCGGCTGATCGCGCCGACCATGGAGTTGAGCGAACCGATCCGCATCACCTGCCGTGAAGACAAACTCGAACGTTTACTGGCCGACCTGGCGATCCAGCGCCTGGACTTGGTGATTTCCGACAGCCCCATGCCCACGCACTTGGACATCAAGGGCTACAGCCAGAAGCTGGGAGAATGCGGCATCAGTTTTTTCGCCACCCAGGCGTTGGCAGACCAGCATGGGGGGGATTTCCCACAGTGTTTGCAGGGCGCACCGCTGTTGATTCCGGGCGCTGAGACCGTGGTGCGCAGCCGTTTGCAGCGCTGGTTTGCCGAACAGCAGATTCAACCCCGCATCATCGGCGAGTTCGACGACAGCGCCTTGATGCAGGCCTTCGGGCAATCCGGCAGTGGGATTTTTATCGCGCCCAGCGTAATCGCCGACGAGGTGGTGCGCCAATACGGCGTAGCGCTGATCGGCCAGACCGATGCAGTGACCGAGTCGTTTTATGCGATCTCAGTGGAGCGCAAGGTCAAGCACCCCGGCATTGTGGCCATTACCGAGGGTGCCCGGCGGGAGTTGTTTACCGCCCTGCCCTGATCGCTCAGGCATTGAGCGCCGTGGGTTTGGCGGTCATCAGCCACAGTGCGAGCAGGATCGACACCAGGATAAACCCCGAAGCGGCAAACCCCAGGCTTCCCAGGCCCAGAGTGTCGATGACATGCCCGCCCACCATCGCGCCCAGGCCAATGCCGAGGTTGGCGCCGGCGATATTCAGCGACGCGGCAAACGCCGGTGCATGGGGCGCGGCCTTCATCAAGCGCACATGGCTGACCAGGAACATCGCCGCCTGGGTCACTCCCCACACCGCCATCGCCGCGGCCAGGCCGATGGCCGAGTGAATCGCCGGCACCACTGCCACCATGCCCGCGATCATGAACCCGCAGAACACCATGGACGCGATCAATGGGTGACGATCCACGGCGCGTCCGCCAAGGGAGTTGCCAATCAGCCCGACCGCGCCAAAGCCCATCAGGCACCAGCCCACCAACGTACCGTCGAACCCGGCCAGGCGCTCAAGGATATCTGCCAAGTAGGTATAGGCGGTGAACATGCCACTGAACACCAGGATCGACAGCAGGATATGCCCCTGCATCACTGGGCTGCGCAGGATCTTGAATTGCGAGCGCAAGCTGGCCTGCTGGTGCTTGGCCGCGGTAACCGGCAGGTAGACATACAGCAGCAATGCCTTGGCCAGGGCAATCACCGCGAGCACGGCGAACGCGGTGCGCCAGCCGAACATATCGGAAATCAGCGTGCCCACCGGAATACCAAATACGGTGGCGCAAACAATGCCAAAGCCGATTTTTTCAATCGCACGCCCGGCGAACTCAGGGCCGACAATGTCTACCGCCGTTTCGCTGGCGAGGGCCCAGAACACTGGCAAGCCCAAGGCGGGAATCAAACGGGCCATGGCCATCACCCAGATATTCGGCGCCAATGCCGCCACGGTATTGGCCGCTGCAAACATGATCAGGATGCTGATAAACAGGCGCTTGCGCGAAAAACGCGCGCAGTAGGCGGTGAGGAACGGGCCGAACGCGGCCACGGTGAACGCGAACAGCGTCACCAGCAGCCCCGCCTGGGACACGCTGACGTTCAGGTCCCGAGCAATCGACGGCAACAGGCCGACGATGACGAATTCTGTGGTCAGCACGGTAAAACCGGCGGCTGACAGCAGCAGGATAGGAAACAACATGAAAACTCCAGAAACGACGACATCAACGACAGCCCGAAGGGCCCGCTGACGGAGAGGAAAGATGAGAGGGGGGAATCTTAACAGAACATGTCTGGATTTGACCAAGCCCGACTGAAACGGGTGACGGAATGCCGCAGCAAACGAGACGTGTCCTACAGCATGCTAGACTTCGCGCCTACTTCCTACAGTACTTTCTGCCTGCAATGCTGTGCCCTACTAAAAAAACTAGAGACAACTCTTTATGACTGCTGCCCCTTCCCTGTTGCAACGTTTAATGCGCGTCAGCCTGGTCACCCAAATTGTCATCGGCCTGATTGCCGGGATCGTGCTGGCCTTGCTGTTCCCCGAGGCCGCGCGCGCCACCGGTTTTATCGGCAAGGTGTTTGTCACGGCGCTGAAGGCTGTCGCGCCGATCCTGGTGTTTGTGCTGGTCATGGCCTCGATTGCCAACCATAAGCATGGCCAGGAAACCCATATCCGCCCGATCCTGTTCCTGTATCTGCTCGGCACCTTTGCCGCCGCCGTGGTTGCGGTGGTTGCCAGCATGATGTTTCCGTCGTTCCTGGTATTGGCTACCCATGACGCCACGGTGAGCGCTCCTGGGGGCATTGGCGAAGTGTTGCAAAGCCTGCTGCTCAGTGTGGTGGATAACCCGGTCAGTGCACTGATGAACGCCAACTTCATCGGCATCCTCGCCTGGGCCATCGGCATGGGCATCGCTATTCGCCATGCCGGTGAGACCACCCGTACGGTATTGGACGACTTGTCCAACGGCGTCACCCTGATCGTACGCGTGGTGATCCGCTTCGCCCCGCTGGGTATCTTCGGTCTTGTGGCCTCCACCCTCGCCACCTCGGGTTTCGGCGCCCTGCTCGGCTATGCCCATCTGCTGGTGGTGCTGATCGGCTGCATGCTCTTCGTGGCGTTGGTGATCAACCCGGCCATCGTGTTCTGGAAACTGCGCCGCAACCCGTACCCGCTGGTGCTGATGTGCCTGCGTGAAAGCGGCATCACCGCCTTCTTCACCCGCAGCTCGGCAGCGAACATTCCGGTCAACCTGGCGCTGAGCAAACGCCTGGGCCTGCATGAAGACACCTACTCGGTGTCGATCCCCCTCGGTGCCACCATCAACATGGCCGGCGCCGCCATCACTATCACCGTGCTGACCCTGGCGGCCGTGCACACCCTGGGCATCGCCGTGGACATGCCGACTGCCGTGCTGCTCAGCGTGGTCGCTGCGGTGTGTGCCTGCGGTGCATCGGGGGTGGCGGGTGGTTCGCTGCTGTTGATTCCCCTGGCGTGCAGCCTGTTTGGCATCCCCAGTGAAATCGCCATGCAGGTAGTGGCCGTCGGTTTCATCATCGGCGTGCTGCAGGACTCGGCGGAAACCGCACTCAACTCGTCTACCGATGTGCTGTTTACCGCGGCGGCGTGTTTGGGCAAGGAAGAACAGGCTGCTTAACACAGCCCCATAAAAAAGCCCGGTGCCGTTCGCAGAGAACGGCACCGGGCTTTTTTGTGCTTGCGGGTTTAGAACGCGCCCATGTAATCGCGCTTGCCCACTTCCACACCGTTATGACGCAGCAGCGCATAAGCGGTGGTGACGTGGAAGAAGAACTGCGGCAGGCCGTAGGTCAGCAGGTAGGACTGACCGCTGAAGCGCTTCTCTTTCGGGGTGCCTGGGCGCGTGACGATCTCGATGCCTTCCTTGCCGTCGATCTGCTCGGGCTTGATGGTGTCGACAAAGGCCAGGACCTTGGCGATCAACGCTTGCAGGTCGGCAAAGGTGACTTCGCTGTCTTCGTACTTCGGTACTTCGATCTCGGCCAGGCGTGCCGACACACCTTTGGCGAAGTCCACGGCGATCTGCACCTGGCGCACCAACGGGAACATGTCCGGGAACAGGCGCGCTTGCAGCAAGGCGTTGGGCTCGATGTTCTTGGCGCTGGCATGGGCTTCAGCTTTGTTCAGCACATCGCTGAGGGCGTTGAGCATTTGCTTGAAGACCGGGATGGAAGCGGCGTACAGGGAAATAGTCATGACAGTCTCACGGTAATGGCGGGGTTGGAACCAGCCGCGATTATAGCCATGCCTGGCGCTTGTCTTTTATTTTTTCAAGCTTAGGCTAAGGGGCTTCACTGCATAGGGAAAGCGCGATGACCGCCGAGCACGACACCGACACCCCTGAGCCGCGCCTGAACAGCACGGAAATCCGCATCCTGGGCTGCCTGATCGAGAAACAGGCGACTAACCCGGAAACCTACCCCCTCACCCTCAACGCCTTGGTGCTGGCCTGCAACCAGAAGACCAGCCGCGAGCCGGTGATGAACCTCAGCCAAGGCCAGGTCGGCCAGAGCCTGCGCGCGCTCGAAGGCCAAGGCTTCACGCGCCTGGTGATGGGCAGCCGCGCCGACCGCTGGGAGCACCGTGTGGACAAGGCCCTGGAACTGGTGCCGGCCCAGGTGATCCTGACCGGGCTGCTGTTCCTGCGGGGGCCGCAGACCGTCAACGAGTTGCTCACCCGCAGCGGGCGCATGCATGACTTTGAGGATGCCGAACAGGTTGTGCATCAGCTCGAACGCCTGATTGCACGAGGGCTGGCGCTGCTGGTGCCGCGTCAGGCGGGGCAGCGGGAGGACCGGTATACCCATGCACTAGGGGACCCGGCAGATATTGAAGCGATTATGACCGCACGGGGGAATCCGGTAGAGCGTAGCGCGGGGGCTGTTTCGGGGGAGCGGATTGAAGAGCTGGAAGCGCGGATTGCCGCACTGGAAGAACGGCTGGCGCAGCTGGAACAGGCATAACGCAGATAAACATGTGGGAGCTGGCTTGCGGCCTTCGCGAGCAAGCCAGCTCCCACAGTTGGATCGTGGGGTGTCAGGTAGAGAAGCGTCGGCTGGCAAGGCGCTATCGCAGGCAAGCCAGCTCCCACAGTGGATTGGTGCAAGGCTTCAGCTGCGGGCGAAGGCCACCGCTGCCTCGAACTGCTCCTGAGTAGGCCGCACGCCGGTATAAAGCACAAACTGCTCCAACGCCTGGATAGCGATCACCTCCAGCCCGGTAATCACCCGCTTGCCCTGGGCACGACCACGCACGATCAACGGCGTTTCCGCCGGGATCGCCACCACATCGAAGACCGTCTCAGCCTGATCGATTGCCTCGGCCTCAAACGCCAACGCATCCGCCTCGACCCCGCCGGTCATGCCGATGGGTGTCACGTTGATCAGCATCTGTGGCCGCAGGCTGCCCAGATCCGCCTGCCACTGATACCCCAGGTTCCTGGCCAATGCCTGGCCCGCCACCTCATTACGCGCCACGATCACGCCATTGGCGTACCCTCCGTCACGCAAGGCGCTGGCGACCGCCTTGGCCATGCCGCCGCTTCCGCGCAGGGCGAAGCTGGAGTCCTTGGGCACCGCGTGTTTTTTCAGCAATTGCTCGATGGCGATGTAGTCGGTGTTGTAAGCCTTGAGGTAGCCGTTGGTGTTGACGATGGTGTTCAGGGAGTCGATGGCTTGAACCGAATCGTCGAGTTCGTCCATCAAGGCAATGGCGGCCTCCTTGAACGGCATGGACACCCCGCAACCCCGCACACCCAGGGCGCGGATACCGCCGATCGCGCCGGGCAAGTCCTGGCTGCTGAAGGCTTTATAGTAAAAATTCAGACCCAGCTGTTCATACAGGTGGTTATGAAAACGCAGGCCAAAGTTCCCAGGGCGCGCCGACAGCGACATGCACAGTTGGGTGTCCTTGTTGGGGTGCATCTGCATGGATAACTCCTTGAAGTAAGCAAATCGGTACAGACCTTACACAACCTTTACCCATTGGCCGTGCTGTTTTCTCGAAATACGTTGTCTTAAAAGTATCCCCGCGACAATCCTTGAGTCTATTGATTGCAGACCACAAGCGCAGGGGCTAACCGAGGAAAGACCATCATGCGTAAACTCCCCAGGATCGCCTTGCTTATCGGCGCACTCGCGATGGCCGGCCAAGCCTCCGCCCACGGTGGTGGTTGGGGTGGCCCGGCCGTGTTCGGTGCGCTTGTCGGCGCAGCGGTAGTCGGCTCTGTGGTTGCCAGCCAACCGCGTGAGGTGTATGTGCAACAACCGGTGTATGTGCAGCCGCAGCCGGTGTATGCCGCTCCGCCGCCGGTCTACTACGCGCCACCGCCACCGGTGTATGTGCAACAGCAGGTTTACTATCGCCCGGCGCCCGTCTACTACGGCCCACCGCGCGGTTATTATGGGCCGCCTCGCGGTTATTACGGCCCGCCCCACGGCTACTACCGCCATGGTTGGTAAGTTTTAATCCGTTGACAGCCACAGGCCTCGCCCACACGCGGGGCCTTTTTTTGCCTGGGAAGTCCGGATTAATCCTGCCAGTGTCGCTGTGAGAACAACGTACGAGCAGCAATCCCACATGATAAGCGTCAAATATCCTCTTGATCGATGACGGGCTGCGCTGTCATGTTTGCGTCACAAAACAGTCGCACTATCGACCCAGTCCAACCAATAACAATTAAGGACGATTGACCATGCCCACACAAAACCCGCACCGCACCGCCGGCCTTTGCACCTCCAGCAAGGTCTACAGCGCCTTGACTGAACTCAAGCACCTTGAAGGCCATCGCAGCGCCAAGTTCCTGGCATTGCTGGCAGAAAACCTGGTGCGCAAGGGCCTGCTCAGTGAGCACGAAGTGGTGAACATGCTCGACCAGGTGGTGGACTAACGCCTGACGTTGATGTCGACTATCGAGCCAGGTGATTTTTCCCAGGCACCGGCAAACCGTAAGGTGACCTCCATAACGTTTGGAGGTACTTATGCCCACTATTCAAATCATGTCCGTCATCGGCAGCGCCGTCCCCGCCCCTCTGCGCAAACTGGGCTTGCTCGCCTGCTGGTACGTTGTGCGCGATGGCGAGCCGATCAGCGGCCCGCTCACTTCGTTATCCGATGCCGAAACACAGCGCCGAATGGCAACCGACTTCAGGCTCGAGGCCTGAAAGCTACGGCAATGGCAACTTGACCCGCGGCTTGGTTTCGACGAACAACGCCCAGCACGACATGAACAACGCTGCCACCAGCGGCCCGATCACAAAGCCGTTAAGGCCGAACACCGACAGGCCGCCCAAGGTCGAGATCAGGATCAGGTAGTCCGGCATCTTGGTGTCCTTGCCCACCAGGATCGGGCGCAGCACGTTGTCCACCAGGCCAATCACGAACACCCCGAACAGCCCCAGCACCACGCCCTGCCAGATCGAACCGCTCAACAGGAAATAAACCGCCACCGGCCCCCAGACCAGCCCGGCACCCACCGCAGGCAGTAGTGACAGGAACGCCATCAGCACGGCCCAGAGCAAGGCACTCGGGATGTCCAGGAACCAGAAGATCAAGCCTCCCAGCGCACCTTGGGTCACAGCCACCAGCACGTTGCCCTTGACCGTGGCGCGCACCACGCGGTTGAACTTGAGCTGCAGGCGACGCTTTTGCGGCTCGGCCAACGGTACTGCCGTGCGCACCTTGCGTACCAGTTCCGGGCCATCGCGCAGCAGGAAAAACAGCAGGTACAGCATGATGAAAAAGCTCACCAGGAAATCAAACGTACCCTGGCCGAAGCTGAACGCCTGAGAGGCAAAGAACTGACTGCCCTGCATCGCGCCCTTGACGACCTTTTCCCGCAGCCCTTCAAGGTTGCCCATGCCGAAACGGTCGAGCAGCTGCTGGAAATACGGCGGTAAAACGTTCTTGAATTGCTCGATATAACCCGCTACGTCGAGTTTGCCGCTCTCGATGTTTTTGTAGAGCGTGGCCCCCTCTTGCACCAGCAAAGCACTGGTGATGATCACCGGCAGAATCGCGATCACCAGGCACACCATCAAGGTGGTCAGGGAGGTCAGGTTGCGGTTCCAGCTAAAACGTTGCTGCAGGCGGCGCTGCATCGGCGCAAAGATAATGCCCAGGATCACCGCCCAGAACACCGCACCGTAGAACGGCAGCAATATCCAGATAAAAGCCACGGTGACCAAGGCCAGTAGCAGCAACAGGGTTTTGAATTGCAGGTTGGTTTGATTCATGTCCGGTCCATGTCAGAAAAACAGGGCCGATGGCGGCCCTGTTGCTTAGTCCGCAGCCAAACGTGGGAGTGCCCTTGTTTATCGAACAAGCATAGATCGCGTTATTTAGACCTGGGTCAATATCCCGTTATCGCTCCAGCACTACCCTCGCGCCTTTTTGCGACCCACACCCATGCGCCCGATAACTGCCCCCGAACTGCTCGCTCCCGCCGGCACCCTGAAAAACATGCGCTACGCCTTCGCCTACGGTGCCGACGCGGTCTACGCCGGCCAGCCGCGCTACAGCCTGCGGGTGCGCAATAACGAGTTCGACCACGCCAACCTGGCCCTCGGCATCCAGGAAGCCCATGACCTGGGCAAGCGCTTCTACGTGGTGGTGAACATTGCGCCGCACAACGCCAAGCTCAAGACCTTCCTCAAGGACCTGGCGCCCGTGATCGCCATGGGCCCGGATGCGCTGATCATGTCCGATCCTGGGCTGATCATGCTGGTGCGCCAGCACTTCCCGCAGATGCCGATCCACCTGTCGGTACAGGCCAATACGGTGAATTGGGCCAGCGTGGCGTTCTGGCAGCAACAAGGCATTTGCAGGGTGATTCTGTCGCGGGAGCTGTCTCTGGAAGAGATTGGCGAAATCCGCCAGCAGGTGCCGACGATGGAGTTGGAGGTGTTTGTACATGGCGCCTTGTGCATGGCCTATTCCGGGCGGTGTCTGCTGTCGGGCTATATGAACAAACGCGATGCCAACCAGGGTACTTGCACCAATGCCTGCCGCTGGAAATACCAGGCCACGCCGGCCGTGGAGAATGCCACTGGCGATATCGTCCATGAATATCAACCCACATTGGGCATCGGCACACCCACCGATAAGGTGTTCCTGCTACAAGAGGCCAATCGCCCCGATGACCCCATGCCCGCTTTCGAAGACGAACACGGCACCTACATCATGAACGCCAAGGACCTGCGGGCCGTGCAGCATGTGGAGCGCCTGGCACAGATGGGCGTGCATTCGTTGAAGATCGAAGGCCGCACCAAGTCCCACTTCTACTGCGCGCGCACCACCCAGGTGTACCGCCAGGCCATCGATGACGCAGTGGCCGGCCGGGCGTTTGACCGCGGCTTGATGACCAACCTCGAGTCCCTGGCCCAGCGTGGCTACACCGAAGGTTTCCTGCGCCGCCACGTGCACGATGAATACCAGAACTACCAGAACGGCAGCTCGGTTTCCGAGCGCCAGCAGTTTGTCGGGGAGCTGACCGGCGAGCGCCGTGGCGCGTTGGCCGAGGTGAAGGTGAAGAATCGCTTTGTGCTGGGCGACCACCTGGAGTTGATGACGCCCGCCGGCAATTTTCATTTTGACTTGCCGAGCCTGCATAACGCCAAGGGCGAAAGCATTGAGCTGGCGCCGGGGGACGGGCATACGGTGTATGTGCCGATTCCGGCGCAGATGGACCTGCGTTTTGGCCTGCTGATGCGCGACGTTTAAACCCTGCCGTGGGTTGGATGGATCAGATCCTGAACTGGCCTACCAACTGCCCGAGGCGCTGGCCCAGGTCTGCCAGGCTGCGAGACGTCTGAGCGCCCAACTGGGTTTCGTCTGCCACGCTGTCTACCGCTACGGCAATCTGATGCACGCTGCGGTTGATCTCTTCCGCCACGGCGGTCTGCTCCTCGGCGGCGCTGGCGATCTGGGCGTTCATTGAGTTAATGGTGCCAATCAGTTGCGCCATGGTGTCCAGGGACGCCCCGGCCTGGTTGGCCTGGGCCGAGGTGCCGTCGCCGGCATCGCTAGAGCGGCGCATAGCGTCCACGGCCGCCTCGGTGCCTTTTTGCAGGCGATCGATCATGCCCTGGATTTCCTGGGTGCTGGTTTGGGTGCGACTGGCCAGGGCACGCACTTCATCGGCGACCACAGCAAAGCCACGCCCAGCCTCCCCGGCCCGTGCGGCCTCGATGGCAGCGTTGAGCGCCAGCAGGTTGGTTTGCTCGGCGATAGAGCGGATCACGCCGAGCACACTGACGATTGACGACACATCCTGCTGCAGGCTGTCCAGGGACACGCCGCTGCTGCGGATGTCGTTCACCAGCGCATGGATCTGCGCGATGCTGCCGTCCACCACCCGCTTGGCGGCCTGGCCTTCGGCGTCGGTCTGCTGCGCAGCGACGGCGGCGCCTTGGGCGCTGCGTGCCACTTCGTGGGCAGCCGAGGACATCTGGTTGATCGCGGTGGCCACCTGGTCGGTCTCGTGGCGCTGGCGTTCCATGGCCTGTTCAGAGCGCTGGGCCTGGTCGGACACCTGGCTCACCAGCCCGGTGAGTTGGGCGGTCATGTCGGTGATCTGGCGCACCAGGCCATGGATTTTATCGACAAAGCGGTTGAATGCACCGGCCAGATCGCCGAGTTCATCCTGGCTGGTAATGGCCAGGCGGCGCGTCAGGTCGCCTTCACCCGCGGCGATGTCATCGAGGTTGGCCTTCATCAGGTGCAGCGGGCGCAGGATGGTATTGGCCAGCAGCATGCCCACGGCGGCGATCACCAGCAACACCACCACGGCCACGCCGAGAATGCTCAACAGTACGCCTTGCATGCGCTTCTCGACTTTTGCCTGCACCACCGCCACTTGGGCGTCGATGCCATCAAGGTTCACCGAGGTGCCGATCACCATGTCCCACTTGGGCAGGTACTCGGTATAGCCGAGCTTGGGCACCAGTTCGGTCTGGCCGGGCTGGGTCGAACTGTATTGCAGGTAGTGGGTGCCGTCCTTGCCAACCTTGACCAGGTCGCGGTTGACGTAGACGCCGTTGGGGTCGCGGTTGTCCTTGAAGCTTTTGCCCACGCCGTCCGGGCTGTTGCCCTTGAACAGGCGGATGGTTTCGGAGTCGTAGCCGAAGAAATAGCCGTCTTTGCCGTAGCTGGTATTGGATAACAACTTGACCACCTGCGCCCGCGCCGCGCTGTCGCCGGGGGCTGCCGCGTCGTAGAGCGGCTTGATGGTGGTCATGGCTACCTCGACATAACTTTGCAGGGTGGCCTTGGCGTCGTTGAGCAGGCGCTGACGGGTTTCATCCACCTCGTTGCGGGCCTGGCCCTGCAGAATCCACACGGTGGTCAGGCTGATGACCACGGCAAACAACAACACCGGCACGACAGCAAGGGCCAGGACTTTGGCCTTCAAACTCAGACGCATGGCTTTTCTCTCTTGTTAGTGGCGACTTGAGAGGTTAACGGCCATGTGAGCGATTACTGTAGGCGCGAGCTTGTATGGCGAGGCAGCTTGCTGCCGCTGGGGTGCGCAGCGCCCGCACGCTTTTTTGGGGCTGCTTCGCAGCCCAGCGGGAGCAAGCTCCCTCGCCACAGAGGTTCTCGCCTGGATCAGAGCGTCATCGCAGCCAGCCAGCCGAAGGCCAGCAACGGCAGGTTGTAGTGCAGGAAGGTCGGTACCACGGTGTCCCAGATATGGTGGTGCTGGCCGTCGATGTTCAGGCCGGAGGTGGGGCCGAGGGTGGAGTCCGAGGCAGGCGAACCGGCGTCGCCCAAGGCACCGGCGGTACCAACGATGCACACGATGGCCACCGGGCTGAAGCCCAACTGCACACACAGCGGCACGAAAATCGCCGCGAGGATCGGCACCGTGGAAAACGACGAGCCGATGCCCATGGTCACCAACAACCCCACCAGCAGCATCAACAACGCCCCGACGCCCCGGCTATGGCCGATGAACGCTGCCGAGGCTTGCACCAGCGAGTTCACGTCACCGGTGGCCTTGAGCACTTCGGCAAAACCTGAGGACGCGATCATGATGAAGCCGATCATCGCCATCATTTTCATGCCTTCGGTGAACAGGTCATCGGTGTCGCGCCAGCGCACGATTCCCGACACCGAGAAGATCAGGAACCCGGCCAGGGCGCCGATGATCATCGAGTCCAGCCACAACTGGATGATGAACGCCGCGGCGATCGCCAGGCCGGCCACCAGCAGGGTCAGCGGGTTGTACTGCACCGCCACTTGCTCGACACGTTCGATTTTCTTCAGGTCGTACACACGCTTTTTGCGGTAGCTGATCAGCACCGCCACCAGCAGGCCGACCACCATGCCCAGCGCCGGCAGGCCCATGGCGTGGGTGACGTTGACCCCGCTGATATCCACCCCGCTCTTGGCGACGTTGGCCAGCAGGATCTGATTGAGGAAGATATTGCCAAAGCCCACCGGCAGAAACATGTACGGGGTGATCAGGCCGAAGGTCATCACGCAGGCGATCAGGCGACGATCCAGTTGCAGCTTGGTCAGCACATACAGCAGCGGCGGTACCAGCAGCGGAATAAACGCAATGTGGATCGGCAAGATGTTCTGCGAGGCAATCGCCACCACCCACAACAGGCCGATCAGCAGCCATTTGACGTGGTTGCCACCGCTGGCGTCCTGGCGGTCCACCAGCAGCAAGGCTTTGTCCGCCAGCGCATGGGCCAGGCCGGACTTGGCAATCGCCACGGCGAAAGCACCGAGCAATGCGTAGGACAAGGCCACGGTTGCGCCGCCGCCCAGCCCGCCGTTGAAGGCCTTGAGCGTGGCCTCGATACCCAGGCCACCGGTCAAGCCGCCCACCAGGGCGCCGACGATAATGGCGATGACCACATGCACGCGGGACAGGCTGAGTACCAGCATGGTGCCGACCGCGGCGATGACTGCGTTAATCATGGTTACCTCAAGCAGAAACAAAAAAGACAGGCATGCCCGCGCACGGCCCATGGGAACAGCTGCCGGCGTGCAGGCTTGAAAGAGGTCTTATTAGAGGGCGCGCACTTTGCAGGAGCTGGGCTGCCATGTCAAAAACTGTGGTGAGTGAACGCGCGCTCAACAGATAAAGAATTGCAGGCGCCCGCCGATAAGCTGTCTCTAACGTGCTTTCAGGTAAGGATGTCCCGATGTCGCTCAGGCAGCTCTCCATTCAATGGAAAATCACCCTGCTGGCGGGCCTCTGCCTGCTGGGGATCGTGACCCTGCTGGTGGGTCTGTCGCTGTATCGCATGGCGCAGAGCTCGCAGCAGGTCAAAGCGTCCAGCATGCAGATGCTCGACGAAGCTGCCCAGTCGCGCATCGAGGCCCAAGGCGAAGTGCAAGCGCTGGGCATTCGCCAGCAGTTCATGGATGCTTACCAGTACGGCCATGGCTTTTCCCGCCAGGTGTTGTTTTTGCGCGAGCAGGCCGAGAAGCGCTTTCTCGATGCCTTCGACACCCGTGAAGACCTGACGCGCCAGGTCAAGGCCGCCCTGCAGGCCAACCCCGACCTGCTCGGCCTGTCCCTGGTGTTCGAAGCCAATGCGCTGGACGGCAAGGACGAACTGTTCGCCAACCAGGCGGAACTGGGCAGCAATGACAAAGGCCGTTTCGCGCTGTACTGGTCGCAACCGACACCGGGGAAAATCACCTCGATGGCGCTGCCCGAGAGCGACATGGCCGACACCTCCATCGGCCCCAGCGGCGAAAAGGCCAACGCCTGGTTCACCTGCCCGCGCACGACTCTCAAGCCCTGCGTGATCGAGCCCTACTTCTATGTGATCGACGGCCAGAACGTGCTGATGACCAGCATCGTGTTCCCGCTGATGGTCAATGGCAAAGTCATCGCCTCGCTGTCGGTGGATATCAACCTCAACAGCCTGCAGGCGGTCAGCCAACAGGCCAGCCAGAAACTGTACGACGGCCAGACCCAGGTCAGCATCCTCAGCGCCACTGGCTTATTGGCTGGCTACAGCCCGGATGCCAGCAAACTCAGCCAACGCCTGGAGCAGGTCGACCCGGCCAGCGGCGCACAGCTGACCAGTGCCTTGGCCAGCAGTACCCAGACCCGCAGCCTGCGCACCGACCACCAACTCAAGGTACTGGCGCCTTTTGCGCCGATTCCCGGCGGTAAGGCGTGGGGCGTATTGCTGGATGTACCGGAAAAAGTCCTGGTCGCCCCCGCCGAAGCGCTGAAAAACCAGCTGGACGCCGACAACGCCAAAGGCACCCTGCTGGAACTGGGCCTGGGCCTGCTGGCCGCCGTGGTCGGCTTGATCCTGGTGTGGCTGATGGCACGCAGCGTGACCCGGCCAATCCTCGGCGTGGCGCACATGCTTGAGGATATCGCCAGCGGCGAAGGCGACCTGACCCGGCGCCTGGCCTATGCCAAAAAGGACGAACTGGGCCAATTGGCCGGCTGGTTCAACCGTTTCCTCGACAAGCTGCAGCCGATCATTGCCGAGGTCAAACGCTCGGTGCAGGACGCTCGCGGCACCGCCGACCAGTCCGCCGCTATTGCCACGCAAACCAGCGCCGGCATGGAGCAGCAGTACCGTCAGGTGGATCAGGTGGCCACCGCATCCCACGAAATGAGCGCCACCGCTCAGGATGTGGCTCGCAGCGCCGCCCAGGCGGCCCAAGCCGCCCGAGATGCCGACCAGGCGACTCGCCAAGGCTTGACGGTTATCGACCGCACCACCGCCAACATTGGCGAGCTCGCCGCCGACATGAGCACCGCTATGACCCAAGTTGAAGGCTTGGCCGCCAACAGCGAACAGATCGGCTCGGTGCTCGAAGTGATTCGCGGCATCGCCGAGCAGACCAACCTGTTGGCGCTCAACGCCGCCATCGAAGCCGCTCGCGCCGGTGAAGCCGGCCGCGGTTTTGCCGTGGTCGCCGACGAAGTGCGCAACCTGGCACGGCGCACCCAGGAATCGGTGGAAGAAACCCGCCTGGTGATCGAACAATTGCAAACCGGTACCAGCGACGTGGTCGGTTCCATGGGCAACAGCTATCGCCAGGCCCAGGGCAGCGTCGAACAGGTCGGCCAGGCTGTCACCGCCTTGCGCCAGATTGGCGATGCGGTCACGGTGATCAGCGACATGAACCTGCAAATCGCCAGCGCCGCGGAAGAGCAAAGCGCCGTGGCCGAAGAGATCAACAGCAACGTGGCGACCATTCGCGATGTGACCGAATCGTTGTCGGAGCAGGCCAATGAATCGGCGCGGGTCAGCCAGGCGTTGAACAGCCTGGCGAACCAGCAGCAGGGGTTGATGGATCAGTTTCGGGTCTGAATGTAGCTAGGCTTTTCTGTGGGGGTCGGGCTTGCCCCAATGCCAGTCAGTTAAGGTTTTTTTGTAGGAGCGAGCTTGCTCGCGAAAAACTCACAGGCGCCGCGTTCATTCAGCAAGCACGCGTTATCGTTGACGTTTTTCGCGAGCAAGCTCGCTCCTACAGTAGGCGATGCAGACACCTCGGTATTTCAGGTAAACCGAGTCGATGCTATCGCAGGCAAGCCAGCTCCCACATTTTGAGCAGCGGTGTGCCAGTGTCAGCGGCGTGGCAACTGGATCAATACCTTGAGCCCACCCAGCTCGCTCTCTTGCAGTTGCAACACCCCATCCCACACCTCAACGATGTCCCGCACGATCCCCAAACCCAGGCCATGGCCAACCCTTTGCTCATCCAGGCGTGCGCCACGGCTGAATACTTGGTCGCGCTGGGCCTCGGGAATGCCGGGGCCGTCGTCTTCCACCGCCAGCCGATAGCCCTGGGGCGTCTCGCTGACGCTCAGGCGTACCTCGGCGTCCGCCCATTTACAGGCGTTGTCCAACAGATTGCCCAGCAGTTCCAGCAGGTCTTCACGGTCCCAGGGCAGTTGCAGGCCCGGCGCCACCTGATAGCTGAGGTCCAGGTGTTCGCCGTGGATCATGCGCAGGGTGGCCAGTAAACCGGGCAGCTCTTGTTCACAGTCAAACAACGCGCCCGGCAAGGCATCGCCCGCCAGGCGCGCACGGTTGAGTTCACGGTTGAGGCGCTGCTGCACCTGCTCCAATTGCTCGCGCAGCAACTGGCTCAGTTGCGGATGATCCTTGAGGGCGTCACTGGAGGCGGCGCTCAACAACACTGCCAGCGGGGTTTTCAGCGCATGCCCCAGGTTGCCAAGGGCGTTGCGGGAGCGCTTGAGGCTGTCTTCGGTGTGCGCCAACAGGTGGTTGATCTGCGCCACCAGGGGCTCCAGCTCAAGCGGCACTTGGGTGTCGAGTTGCGAGCGTTGGCCTTGTTGCAGTTGGGCGATCTGGTTGCGTGCGGTCTCCAGGGGGCGCAGGGCACGGCGCACGGTGACCCGTTGCAGGATCAGCACCAACAGCAGCGCCGCCAGCCCCATCACCAGGCCGACCTGGCGCATCAGGCGAAAGCTTTCGCGCACAGGCGTGTAGTCCTGGGCCACGCTGATGGAAATCGATTGGCCGAAGCGCTTGTAGTCTGAGCGCAGCACCAACAGTTGCTGGCCTTCGGGCCCCAGTTGCAGGTTGCCCTTGAGCCCCGCCACCGGGAGCCGGGGCAGTTCCTGGTCCCACAATGAACGGGAGCGCCAATGCACATCGGCAAAGTCGATACGAAAGTAATGCCCGGAAAACGGCCGCTGGTACGCCGGCGACAGGCGTTGCTCATCCAACTGCACGCCGTTGGGCCCACGCACCAGCGCCACCAGCAGATTTTCGCTGTCGTTGCGCAAGCCCGCTTCAAGGTAGCGTTGCAAACCCGCCTCGAACAACCACAGGCTGGTTTGCGCCAGCACCACGCCGACAATCACCATCACGCTGATCAACCCCAGGCTCAAGCGCCGCTGGATCGACCTCATGCCGGGGTGGCGCCGAAACGGTAGCCCTGGCCACGCCGGGTCTCGATCACGCTGCGGCCCAATTTGCGCCTTAGATGGTTGACGTGCACCTCCAGCACATTGGAGTCGCGCTCGGTCTCGCCGTCATACAAGTGTTCGGCCAGGTGGCTTTTGGACAGGATCTGTTCGGGATGCAGCATGAAATAGCGCAACAAACGAAACTCGGCAGCCGTCAGCTGGATCTCGGCGCCGTCACGTAGCACGCACTGGCGCCCTTCATCCAGATGCAGGCCGGCAGCTTGCAGGGTGGGCTGGTTCGTCTGGCCATGGGAGCGGCGCAGCAGCGACTGGATGCGCAGGTACAGCTCTTCGGGGTGAAAGGGTTTGCTCAGGTAATCATCGGCGCCGGCCTTGAGCCCTTCGATACGCTCGGCCCAGGAATCGCGGGCCGTGAGGATCAGCACTGGTATGGCCAACGAGGCGGCGCGCCATTGCGCCAGCACTTCAAGCCCGGGTAAACCGGGCAGGCCAAGGTCAAGGATGATCAAGTCATACGGCTCGCTGCGTCCTTGATACACGGCGTCGCGGCCATCGGCCAGCCAGTCGACCGCGTAGCCCTGGCGCTGCAGGCCGGCCATCAGTTCGTCGGCCAGGGGCACGTTGTCTTCCACCAGGAGCAGGCGCATCAGTCTTCCTCATCTTTGATCAGGTCGCCATTGGTGGCATCCAGCTTGATCTCGCGCACCACGCCCTCGGTGGTCACCAGTTCCACTTCATAGGCGTATTGCCCGTGTTTCTTTTCCAGTTCGGCTTCCAGCAGCCGTGAGCCGGGGTATCGCGCCATGGCCTGCTGCAACAGCTGTTCCAATGGCAGGATGACGCCTTGTTGGCGCAGGGCCAGGGCTTCGTCCTGATTGAGGTCGCGGGCCGCGAGGCTGGAACAAAACACCATGAGCACCAGCGCCACGCGACTGCCGACGCGTAAATTTACCTTCATTACGTATCCTGATGATTCTTGAGAACCTGCCCGGTGAGCGCGTTCAATTCAACGTCCCATTCAATGCCGTCTGCATCTCGTAGCTCGACTTCATAGACGTACTTGCCGTATTCCTCATCCAAATCGGTGTCCAGCAGCGTCGAACCAGGGTGAAGGGCCAGGGCCGTAGCTTCCAGTTGATCGAAAGCGACAATTGTAACAGTGGCCGGCACGATCAGTGGCTTGTCGGGGTCCACGGCGGCGGCCGGGGTCGCCGTAACGAGGATGATAGCGGCGGCGCCCAGGGCAGTGAGGCGCTTCATGATAAGTCTCCGTTACATGATGTTTTCCTACGCCGGCCACGGTACGCGCTGCAACTTAACTGAAACTGAATTGCCACCATGGCAATTCCAGTCGAGCCATTTTTCCCACTGCCTGCGAGATTTCCTATACTGCCCCGCTCGCCTCAACAGAGACCGGTATGACAGCCATCCATATCAAGTTCCCGGCCTTGACACTCAAGGCCGGTAAACGCGCCATCACCCGCATTCGCGAGCAGGGCCTTGCGCCTGCCGACGTCGGTATCCTCCCCGGGGCGGCTGGCGGCCCCAAGGCCCTGGGTATCCAAGGGCTCGACCTGGCGCTGTTCGGTGATTGGTTGCCCCGTGCGCCGCGCGAGCGTGCGCTGATCGGTGCGTCCATTGGCTCCTGGCGGTTTGCCAGCGCCTGCCTGCCCGACCCGGTGCAAGGTTTGCTCGACCTGGGCCGGCTGTACAACGAGCAGCGCTTTGCCAAAGGCGTGACCATGGCGCAAGTCAGCCAGAGCTGCCAACGCATGCTCGACGACCTGCTGGCCGGGCGCGATGCGCGGGTGCTGGACAACCCCGACTATCGGCTGAACATCATGGTGGTCAAGAGCCACGGCTTGCTCGCCGATGACCACCGTGGGCGGCTGGGGCTGGGCCTGTCGTCGGTGATTGCCGATAACCTGCGGGGCCGCGCACGGCTGTCGCGGCATTTCGAGCGGCTGATCATCCACGACCCGCGCCAGGCGCCCCCTGTACACCCCCTGAAGGATTTCCCCTCGCGCTTCCTCACCCTGGACGTGGGTAACCTGCGCCAGGCGTTGCTCGCGTCCGGCTCGATCCCCATGGTCATGCAAGGCGTGCGCGACCTGCCTGGGGCCGGGGCCGGCACCTACCGCGACGGCGGCCTGCTGGACTACCACCTCGACCTGCCCTACCACGGCGATGACATCGTGTTGTATCCGCATTTTACTGACCGGGTCATCCCCGGCTGGTTCGACAAGGGCCTGCCATGGCGGCGCAGCAACCAGCAAGGTTTGCAGGATGTATTACTGCTGGCGCCGTCCAGGGACTACCTGGCCCGCCTGCCCCACGGCAAGCTGCCAGACCGCAGCGACTTCAAGCGCTTTATGGGCGATGACCCTGGTCGCAACAAATATTGGCAAGCTGCCATGAGCGAGAGCCAACGGCTGGGGGATGAGTTTTTGGCATTGGCGGATAACGGCAAGCTCGGCGACCGTTTGCTAGCCCTTTGACCGCATGGGCGCCTGCGGCCGAGGGGCGGTATGCGCAGAGGTTGATCAAGCTGTTAAACTCGCCGCCTGCCAGACACCTGACCGAGCTGAAAACACTGTGGAAATCTTCAAGGAATTTACATTCGAATCCGCCCACCGCCTGCCCCACGTACCGGAAGGCCACAAATGCGGGCGCCTGCATGGGCATTCGTTCAAGGTGGCCATCCACCTGAGCGGCGACCTGGATCCCCATACCGGCTGGATTCGCGACTTCTCGGAGATCAAGGCGATTTTCAAGCCGCTCTATGAACGCCTCGACCACAACTACCTCAATGACATTCCCGGCCTTGAAAACCCCACCAGCGAAGTGCTGGCCAAGTGGATCTGGAATGAACTGAAACCCTTGTTGCCGGAACTCAGTGCGATCCGTATCCACGAGACCTGCACCAGTGGGTGCATTTATCGCGGCGAGTAAGTGATCGAGTGTTGAAAAGACCACCTGCGGGGAATGTCACTGTGGCGAGGGAGCTTGCTCCCTCGCCACAGGTCACTGTTTGTTCGCTCTAGCTCTTAATTGGCTGGCATTGCCAACTGTAGGTGTTTTTTTCGAAGCGGCGGGCTGATCCATTAGGAAAACCCGCACAGACGCCGATCGACTGAGCCAGTTTGGCTCACCGCTGCACTGCTTTTGCGCTGATTGGGAGGAGGCGGCCTTATAAAGGGCTTACTCCGTCAGCGCATACCTGCCTGCACCTGCATTGGCACGCAGGATGCACACGACCTGGGTCACCACTCAGGGAGCAGCCCCCATGACGCAACAAGACCCCGGCAACGACTACCCTCTCAGCGAAGTCCCCTTGCACGCGCGCAAGGGTCTGGCCTCTACGGCCATGGTGTTGCTGGGGTTCACCTTTTTTACCGCGACCATGTTCGCCGGCGGCAAGCTGGGGGTGGCGTTCAGCTTCATCGACATGCTCGGCGTCGTGGCCCTGGGTAACCTGTTGTTGGGTATCTACGCCGCAGGCTTGGGTTACATCGCGTTCAAGAGCGGCTTGAACTCGGTGTTGATGGGGCGTTTCTGCTTTGGCGAAGTGGGCAGCAAGCTCAGTGACTTGATCCTCGGTTTTACCCAGATCGGCTGGTATGCCTGGGGCACGGCCACGGCAGCAGTGGTATTGGGCAAGTATTTCCAATTGAGCCAGGGCAGTGTGCTGGGGCTGATGGTGGTATTTGGCTTACTGTTCTGCGCCACCGCCTACGTGGGGTATCGCGGCTTGGAAATCCTGTCCTACATCGCGGTGCCGGCCATGGGCATCCTGTTGATGCTGTCGATGTGGGTCGCCACCGTAAAGGTCGGCGGGCTGGAGGGGCTGCTGGCGGTGGTGCCCAGCGCTGAGCTGGACTTGTCCACCGCCATCACCCTGGTGTTCGGGACCTTTGTCAGCGGGGCAACCCAGGCCACCAACTGGACGCGGTTTTCGCGCTCGGCCAAGGTTGCGGTGCTGGCCAGCCTGATCGGCTTTTTTGTCGGCAATGGTTTGATGGTGCTGATCGGGGCCTATGGCGCCATCGTCTATCAGCAACCGGATGTAGTGGAAGTCTTGCTGCTGCAAGGTTTCGCCACGGCGGCGATGGCAATGTTGCTGCTCAATATCTGGAGCACCCAGGACAACACCATCTACAACTTCGCCGTCGCCGGTTGCAACCTGCTGCGTACCCAGCGTCGCAAGAGCGTGACCCTGGCCGGCGCGGTGATCGGCACCCTGCTCGCCTTGTTCGGCATGTACGACCTGTTGGTGCCGTACCTGATCCTGCTGGGCACGGTCATCCCGCCGATAGGAGGCGTGATCATGGCGGACTTCTTCTATCGCTATCGCGGCCAATATCCGCGCTTGGCAGAGGCTCACTTACCGGCATTCAATTGGCCAGGTCTGATCGCGTATGGGGTGGGCACCGTGGTCGCGTTCAACTCGCCGTGGGTCGCACCGTTGGTGGGAATTTTTGCCGCATCGCTGACCTATGTGCTGCTCAGCGCCATACTACGCGCCATGACCGCCTGGACATCGGTATCGCCCTGAGGATCTGGCGGCTGTCTGCCTGATTGTTTTTAGCCAAGAGGAACTTGCCCATGCACATCATCAATGCCCGCCTGCGCAACCGTGAAGGCCTGCATGATCTGCACCTGGAAAATGGCCGGATCGCCAGCATCACTGCGCAAACCGGAGCGCCCACACTGATGGCCGGCGACTTGGACGCCGCCGGCAACCTGGTCATACCGCCCTTTGTCGAGCCCCACATCCACCTCGACGCCACCCTCACCGCCGGCGAGCCGCGCTGGAACATGAGCGGTACGCTGTTTGAAGGCATCGAGTGCTGGGGCGAACGCAAGGCCACCATTACTCTGGAAGACACCAAGGCCCGGGCCAAAAAAACCATTCAGGCCCTCGCCGCCCATGGCATCCAGCATGTGCGCACCCATGTCGACGTCACCGACCCGGACCTCACCGCACTCAAGGCCCTGCTGGAGGTACGTGAAGAGAGCACGCACCTGATCGACCTGCAAATCGTCGCCTTCCCCCAGGAAGGCATCGAGTCCTTCCGCAATGGTCGTGAGTTGATGGAAGAAGCCATTCGCCTGGGTGCCGATGTGATCGGTGGCATCCCCCACTTCGAATACACCCGCGACCAAGGCGTGAGTTCGGTGAAGTTCCTCATGGATCTGGCCGAACGTACTGGCTGCCTGGTGGACGTGCACTGTGACGAAACCGACGACCCCCACTCACGCTTTCTCGAAGTCCTCGCGGAAGAAGCCCGCAGCCGCGACATGGGTGCCCGCGTGACCGCCAGCCATACCACCGCCATGGGTTCCTACGACAATGCTTACTGCGCCAAGCTGTTTCGCCTGCTAGGACACTCCGGCATCAGCTTTGTCTCGTGCCCCACCGAAAGCATCCACCTGCAGGGCCGCTTCGACAACTTCCCGAAACGCCGTGGTGTCACCCGTGTGAACGAACTGCTTGAGGCCGGCATGAACGTGTGTTTCGGCCAGGATTCCATCGTCGATCCCTGGTACCCGCTGGGTAACGGCAACATTCTGCGAGTACTGGAGGCCGGTCTGCACATCTGCCATATGCTCGGTTACCGCAATTTGCAAAACGCCCTGGACCTGGTCACCGATAACAGTGCCAAAGCCATGGCCCTGGGCGATCGTTATGGGTTGCAAGCAGGTCGCCCGGCCAACCTGCTGATCCTGTCGGCCGACAGCGACTACGAAGTCATACGTAGCCAGGGCCTGCCGTTGTACTCGATTCGCAACGGCAAGGTGCTGATGAAACGGCAACCGACACAGGTAGAGTTTATGTAACCGCGTGGGTTAGACGACTGAGTCGATGTCCAACGTTTGCACCCGTACCTGTTCATCGTGGGAAGGCGGCGGGACGCTGGTGAATTGGGCCGGCTCACGATTCTCGCGATGGCGGAACCAACGCTTGAGGCTCGCTTGCAGATGTGCAGAAGAGGCATGACTGCCGTAGACATCGCGGGCTTGCAGGCGACGCCAGCGCAGGCTTGCCAAGCGCTCTCGGCTGGTGTGCAAACGGTCGATCTCTGCGTTCAAGGCATCGGTAGGTTCATGGCTACGATCATTGGCAGGGCGCCGCAGAGCAAGTTCACGCCGCTTGGTCCGTAGTTGCTCGCGCATGTCTTCAAAGGCCCGGTCTAGCAGCTCGAATTCCCTCTGGGTCACCAACGAGCCCTCACTCTCCAGGGTTTGTTGCCAGCGGCGCAATGTCGCCCACGCCGCGGGGATGTAGCTGGTGGTCATGAAGTGCTGGTCGGCTTGAAACAGCTGCCTCAGCAAATTATCGCGGTCGGGCATGTCGCCCTGCAGTTGCAATGCGCGGTTGCAACCCGCTTCTTGGAGGGATTCACAGCCAGGCTTCCATAACACCGAAGAATGGCTGCCATCCGGGAGCGTGATCGGCATGAAATGATATTGCTCGCCATGATGTCGATAGGGGTTACCGCCCACGCGCACCAGCCCTGCGGCGAACAACAGGCCACCGGGTACGGGATTGCTGAATAGCGTGATGGCCCCGGGAATCCAGAGCTTGGCGGTGGTATTCATCCAGGGCGCCGGGACGCTGGGGACAGGGTCGTTGTGGTTGACGATGCGGTGGTGGACCAGGGAAGAGGCACCGGCGGTAAATTCAGAGTCGGCGGCGCGGGGGGCGCCGTAGGTGTAGAGAAGGACGTTGTAATGGGCATCCTGGGCTCGGCGCAGCCCTTCGGCCAACAGCAATGCAATGGCGCCTCCAAGGCTGTGGCCGCAAATTACGATGCGCTGGCCCACATGAAACTGATCAAGGTATTGCAATACGAAATCACGCATAGCCCGGTAGGCCTGGTAAAAACCACCGTGCGCTTTTCCAACGCCGTCGTCGAAAGACACCTGATGGGCGTCGGCGTCGCGTAATACGTCGGCACGGCTGACCGTTCCTCGCACAGAAATCAGGATGATCTGATCGTGGTGAGTGATGAAGGCCTGGGTATCAGTGCCAAATTTTTCATCATCGAAAAAGTGCAGACGTGCGGGATGCTCCTGCTCTTCGTTTCGTTCCGGGCGATTTTGGGGATACAACACGGGATCGAACGGCAGGATTTCGAAGCGTTGGGAGTAAGGAATATCTTCGTAGATCGGGTAAAAACGGTGTGATTGCTTCGGATCAATTCGCCAGGCTTCGTGATACACCGAAAGCTGTTCAGCGAATAAATTTCCAACGCTCGGATCCAACGGAAACCGGGCTTCGTCTAATGGTTTTTCGGCGGGGGCCTGTCCAAAATCGCAGTAACTCAACGCTGCAAACAATGCCAGTTGGTATAGGTTCAGGGCACAGAAGCCGTCTTCGGTGGATAAGATGGGGCGTAAGGCCCGTAGTGGTCGCACTTCCAGAACGGTGTGCTTGTTGGGGAACAGTACGATACCCACCAATGAAGGCTGAGGCGGGCCGAAGCCCAGATCGGCCAACATTTTCAGTGCATGGCGCTTGGGACGCAAAGCTGACGAAGCAGGTCGGGGCAAATGAGCGCTATGGCGTACCAAATCGCTTACTTCAACCTGATAAAACCCATCCGCTTCTTGGTAGGCAGGCCCCCCCTCAACGCGTCTGCCGCCAGCACTACCAAAAAAAGTTCGCTCAGCGCGAATTTGAAGTTCGGTGATAGGCAGTTTGTACGTTCGGCGCGTTCTTAGCTGGTAGTACGGCTCCTCAGTCCCGCTATACAAATCATCCAACATGAGAACAACAGGGCCGCAGTAGAAATCTTGCAGCCTGGCAAAACCCTCGCCATTCAATTTACCGACGTACTGTCTCCCTGAACTGTCATGGACCGAAAATGGCAGTCCGCCATAGGCTTTTCCATTGCCTGCCATATCGACCAAACGAAAACTTACCCAGTGCCCTTTCAATGCGCAAGCAGGCATTCGTTCACTGAAAAAAGCTTGCTTCCATGCATCCAGCTTCATGAATTCGTCCTTGTTACTTGCATGTTGGATAGACGTCGCATATGCGCCCGTCCGGCATTTTTATGGGTTTAAAGTCCGTGGTGTTACCTGCGCAATATGCAAAAAGGTCTTCGAAACTCTTGCCTCTGCATCGCCGCCATCCACCCGGCACAGCTACCCATCTATCATCAAAGGCAGGTAACTCATCCTCACTGACAGATAGCACCAGCCTCAGCTTTTTCCCCGGTAATTGCGGCCGTTGCGCCACGCCCCCTACCCGCGACTCTTGCAAGTTACCCATCGAATCCAATGAATTGCAGATCAGGAGTTTTCTAATCGCATGCAAAGGCCCTACGGTCCGAAAGTGCCACTTACATTGCCCAAGTATTTCCTGCACACCCGAGTCGGGCATCCCAGGTAGCTCGGCCTCCAAACGGTCTCGAATGGAAATACTCCCGAAATTCCCGCCCACATCCGTACTCCGTGTCCCCCACTTCGCATAGAAGTCAAATTCCACACTGCGCAGGACCAATGGACAACCGTCTACCGTTTCAGTCAGTGGCAACTCATAACTCACACTGCTCGCCACAGGCTTGTAGTCTGTAAAAAAGACTTTTCGCTCAGGTCTTTTGCCTCGCCGCCGAGGCAAGGTGCAGGTCTCACCCGTTGCGGGCCGGTAGTTCGCAGCCGTTTTAAGTTCAAATTGCGCCGGCAAATCCACCTCCAATGTAAAACGCTCCACCGTCCTCCCCGTACACCCCGAAAGCCACGCAGCCGCAACAACCAGCAACACCCACCCTATCCACCTATTCACCTTTCCCTACCTCCCTGTGCCACTGCTCCACCACTCGTTCAAAATGCTCCCCTGGCGCCTCGCCGGCCCTCGGCTGCCAATGGATAACACTGCTTCGGGTCGCCTCTGCCAAACGACGCACCACCAGAAATTCGAGCTTCTCCGGCTCCCGCCATTGCCAGGCGCGCGCCTGCGCCAGTACCTGGGCCAGCCAAATCCTTGGGTCTTGGAATTCGACCAATGCCGCCAGGTCTTCACTGTGTTCCGCCAACAGGTAACGCAGGATATTGGCGTTCAGGATGGCTTCGGCCTGGGGGTTGGGTGTATCGAGCCAAGGCGGAAGCCGAGGCGCTGGGTAATCGCCCGGTGCAGGGTTTTCGTGATGGCACCAACGACCTTCGTGCCAATAGCACACACTGATCAGCGGCCCGAGGTAGACCGGCCAATGCTCTTTGGCCAGATGGGCCAGGGCGCGAGCCAAGGTGCGGTTGTCGTGAATGCGGTAAAGCGCCTGCTGGCCCTCTGGCCCTATCAGCAGCCTTTCGCGCCAATGGCGCGCCACATCCGCCAAGTCGGTAGCCGACAAGCTCGCGAGCCACCCCCAGTTTGACTCGGGGCGTTGCAACAGATCAGCCAGGGCGGGTTCATTGATCTGCTCAAGCAAGAGGATGATCGGGCCAGAACCCGCCAGCTCCGCCGCGGCGGTGTCGCTATAGAGATTGCAATAGTGCGACGGGGCGCAACCTGCCAATAGAGGCTGGCGAGCCTCGTGGCCACCTTCCACTATCAGGCACAATCGGTGCCCGTTCTGCAGCTGTTGGGCCATCCAACGACGGGGCAAGCTGTCCATCAAGCCGCCCTCTGCGTGATATCGCACAGGCCTTCGCGACAGCGCTCGCACAGGGGGCAAAAGTCCGCGTCAAGTTGCCTGGCCAAGTCCATGACGACGCTTTGCACTGCCGACAACTGCGCGCCAGCGAACAAAGCCGGGCTCGCCGAACTGTTTGCGCCCGACGAACCGGCCTGGGTAAGGGGCCTGCTGCTTGAGATACTGCCCGCTTGCATCACCAAGTGTTCCCCGCCAGCCATCAAGCTCAGTTGCGCACCGGCCTCAATGACCAGGCTGGCACCCGCCTTGAGGTGAACCCGCTGCCCAGCTTCGAACACCAGGCTCTGGCCAACGCGAGTCAGGCTATCGCCCTCTACCTCCAGGCGACTGTCATGACCCACCCGTTGTTCCAAGTCACGCTGGGCGTGCAGGTAGATGAGCTCTTCGCCGCGTCGATCTTCAACGTGCAGCTCGTTAGCCCCTCCGCCATCCGGTGAGCTGCGGCTACGCAGCACGCTGCGTGTCTTGTGCTGCGGCAAGGGATAGGCTGGCAGGTGTGATGCATTGGGTAGGCAGCCCGTGACGAGAGGGTGGTCCGGGTCGCCCTCCAGAAAGCTCACCAGCACTTCCATGCCTACCCGTGGAATCACCATGGCACCAAACCCGTCCCCCGCCCAACCGGACGCCACGCGCAGCCAGCAACTGCTCGCCCCCTCGCGGTTGTCCACACGATCCCAATGAAAGCGCACCCTCACCCGACCATAGGCATCGCAATGCACGTCTTCGCCCGCAGGCCCGGTTACCGTCGCGGTCTGGCTGCCACTGATCGTTGGCCTGGGATGCTTGAGCGCCGGTCGATGCACTGCACGCCAGGGTGTCGCGGTGAATCGGTTGCGATAGCCCTGGAATCCACTGGCTTCAACCATCGACTCCTCCAACACCTGCGGCTGGTAACCCTCATGACGCACCGAAGTCAGCAGCCATAAATCGTTGCAGAGTGGGTCGGGGTGATCACATAGCTCAAGGAAGTGACCACTGCGCAATGCCGGCTGATCGCTCTTGCCCAACACCCTGTGGCGATCACGCTGGTGACGCTCCAGGCCGCGTCGCGCCAGCTGCGCGCCGCGCGCATGCCCCTTAAAACCGGCAGGGTAGGCATAGTCTTCCAAAGCTTGCGCCTGCAGGGCACCGGCCTCTTTTTGCAGGCGAAATGAAGGGTGCTCGAAGTCATAGTCACGACGTACAGTGCGCCGGCTGCGCGTCTCCAATCGCAGGTCGAAGCGCTGTACAACACGGCTCTGGAGCACCGGATCAGGCGACGAGCAATACCGCTGCACCGGCAACCGTCGAAATACTGTCTGGTCATCACCGAACACCAGCAGATGATTGTCCACGCTGTGACGAAAGTGATAGTGGATGCCCTCCTCTTCACACAGCCGCTGGATAAAATGCAGGTCGGACTCCCTGTACTGCACGCAAAACGCGCGTGGCGGATACACCACAGGCCCGAGTTCAAAGGCATAGGCGTCAGAGAAGATGCCGTGGTGTTCGAGGACCGTCGCAATGATCTGCGGTACGCTGCGCTGCTGGAAAATCCGCTGGTCGCAACGATGGGCAAGGGATGCCAGACGTGGAGCCAGCGTGATGTGATAACGGGTGAGTCGCGCACCGGGATCGTCCCGACCGATGGCGTAGACGTGCCCATGCAGGCCCTGCCCTGCTTCCCCGAAGTCCAGATAGGCGGGTTTATGAAGCAATGCCTCCAGGTCAAGAGAAGGATCTTCGCTGACTAACTGCACCTGTATGAAGTAAGGTTGATCGAGGGCTTCGCTGCCTTTGAACGCTACTACCTGAAGATCTGTATTTATTTCTGAAAGGATCAATTTGAAACATGACGAAAGAAACTTGTTAACCATCCTTTGTTACCCGCCATCAACTTTTCGATTGAACGACTCTCTTTCGCCAACGCCAACTGGATTGGAAAAAAAGCACCTGAACATGCTCAAGCTTAGCGATTTCAGGCGATTTTCGGCCCGCACCGAATAAAAAAGAAGTTTCGTACAACGAGGATGGAAGTGTCTTTTTACAAAATATTAATACTTCCCATAACAAACAGAAAACGCGGACTGTTGCTTGTCTATTTACAACTAAGCTTTAAGGAAACGACTGACACTAATTCAAGGCGCCTGCTGTTCCGAGGTCTAAATAGTTAGTCGCGCCGTCCCGAAAAGACTCACACTCAGCACATTTCCAGACTCGGTCTGCAATCGCACTGGCGCCGTGCCACCCGGCATCACCACCGTTACGTCGTCACCCTCAATCCAACCCGCGCGCCATGCCGCGCATGCTACTGCACTGGCGCTGGTCCCCGAAGACGCCGTAGGCCCCTCTCCTCGCTCAAATACGCGCGCGATGACTCGATTGCCAGCGTCTCGAGCAACCCATTGCAGGTTGACCCCGCCAACACAGAGTTGCCCGCACCCTGCCGGCGGTGCAAAAGCGATGGCCCTCAACCGATTGAAAAGTGCCAACTGGTGCATCGTGTCATTACCCGGCAACGCCGACACATCCTCAACCAGCGTCACACAATGAGGGTTGCCTATCCGGACAAATTGGCTGTTTCCCCATTGCGCATTGATCGACGCCAATGCCGCCACGCGGCTGAATTCATGATGTGCCGCGACCACAGGGCTCACACCGACCGCCCCCACCGCCAAGGGGCCAAACTCGGGCCTGCCCAACGCCAGCCAGAAGCCTGGCACCTGTTCATACTTCGCCGGCTCGACACAGGTGATCACGGGCGATACCGCATCCGGCTTGTCGTGATACACCCGCAACTCGCTACCGTGCACCATTAACCCCTGGTCGGTTAACGCCTGGGCAAAAATGGTCAGGCCATTACCACTGCGTTCGGCGAGAGAACTGTCGGTATTGATGATCAGCAGATCAAACGGTGGCCGTGCTTGAAATGGCCCGACTAACAAACCATCACAGCGATACGCCTTTGCACCGGCCGGTGGTGGTAATG
>NZ_BCBO01000158.1:0-34203 GCF_001320835.1 Pseudomonas sp. NBRC 111138
TCTTGCGGCAATTAAGAATCCAACTTCAGAAGTTGTTAGCCGTTAGAGCAACCATTGCCCATTACTTGATAGTTAAGAATATGACGCTGGCCTTGAGAATCTTCATATTCCATCTTCACCGGTACAACTTCGCAGACTTCTGGAATGCTGCTCATGGACAAGACTTTGGCCACATCCAAGTGCGTGCTATAGGTGTAGTTCTCGACAATCGGGGCGTTCTGGCCGGCCAGTTCAGTCGGGGCTTCGTCCGCCAGGGCAGCGGTGGCACACAGGCTGCTCAGGGCGATCACTAATAACGCTTTCATTGCTTCATTACCTTCTTCAGGGCGAAAGGGGGCACGGGGCCCTTGTGAGGCCGCGTGTGTCACTTAAAAGTTGGGAAGTTCGGATTAACGTTGCCTTCGTGGGGGCTGTTGCGTTGTTAATCAGAGTGCCTTGTTGGCGGAGTTGATTTTAGGCGCCTCGGTTATATTCATATACCCGTGCTTTTGATAAACACTTTTGGCGGTTTTTGTAACAATCCCTCAATCAAGATTTTTTCAGAAACCTGCCAGCCGCCGCAGCACGCGGGCCAGAGCGGTGAAAAGGCATAGCAGGGCAATTTGTAGGGTCTTGTTACTACCATCGTCGAATGGTTCTATAGGCCCACCCCGGCTACAACAGGGGCCATACAACAACAACTATGTCACCGAGGTAAGAAAGATGAGTGCGGCTTCCCTGTACCCCGTTCGCCCCGAAGTAGCAGCCAACACGCTGACCGACGAGGCGACCTACAAGGCCATGTACCAGCAGTCGGTGGTCAACCCCGATGGCTTCTGGCGCGAGCAAGCCAAGCGCCTTGACTGGGTCAAGCCTTTCACCGCGGTGAAGCAGACCTCTTTCGACGACCACCATGTCGACATCAAATGGTTCGCCGATGGCACCCTGAACGTTTCCTACAATTGCCTGGACCGTCACCTCGCCGAGCGTGGCGACCAGATCGCAATCATCTGGGAGGGCGACGACCCTGCCGAGAGCCGCAACATCACCTACCGCGAGTTGCATGAAGAAGTCTGCAAGTTCGCCAACGCCTTGCGCGGTCAGGACGTGCACCGCGGCGATGTGGTGACTATCTATATGCCGATGATTCCCGAAGCCGTGGTCGCCATGCTGGCCTGTACCCGCATCGGCGCGATCCATTCGGTGGTGTTTGGCGGTTTTTCCCCAGAAGCCCTGGCCGGTCGCATCATCGACTGTAAGTCGAAAGTGGTGATTACCGCTGACGAAGGCATTCGCGCCGGTAAGAAAATTCCGCTTAAGGCTAACGTTGACGACGCACTGACCAACCCGGAAACCAGCAGCATCCAGAAGGTGATCGTGTGCAAGCGCACCAATGGCGCGA
The DNA here is from genome assembly GCF_001320835.1 of Pseudomonas sp. NBRC 111138. NCBI lineage: Bacteria > Pseudomonadati > Pseudomonadota > Gammaproteobacteria > Pseudomonadales > Pseudomonadaceae > Pseudomonas > Pseudomonas sp. NBRC 111138. The sequence continues at coordinate 1,382 of NZ_BCBO01000158.1, forward strand.
TCAAGTGGAACCAGCATCGCGACATCTGGTACGAAGACCTGATGAAAGTGGCGGGCACCGTGTGTGCGCCAAAAGAGATGGGCGCCGAAGAAGCGCTGTTTATCCTCTATACCTCCGGCTCTACCGGCAAGCCCAAGGGTGTGCAGCACACCACCGGTGGCTACTTGCTCTATGCGGCCCTGACCCACGAGCGCGTATTCGACTATCGCCCAGGCGAAATCTACTGGTGCACCGCCGACGTCGGCTGGGTCACTGGCCACACCTACATCGTCTACGGCCCGCTGGCCAATGGCGCGACCACGCTGCTGTTCGAAGGCGTGCCGAACTACCCGGACATCACCCGCGTGGCGAAGATCGTCGACAAGCACAAGGTCAATATCCTCTACACCGCACCGACCGCGATCCGCGCGATGATGGCTTCCGGCACCGCAGCCTGCGAAGGCGCCGACGGCAGCAGCCTGCGCCTGTTGGGCTCGGTGGGTGAGCCGATCAACCCGGAAGCCTGGGACTGGTACTACAAGAACGTCGGCCAATCCCGTTGCCCGATCGTCGATACCTGGTGGCAGACCGAAACCGGTGCCACGCTGATGAGCCCACTGCCAGGCGCCCATGCGTTGAAGCCGGGTTCGGCGGCACGGCCGTTCTTCGGTGTGGTGCCGGCGCTAGTGGACAACCTGGGCAACATCATCGAAGGCGCCGCCGAAGGCAACCTGGTGATTCTGGATTCTTGGCCAGGCCAGGCGCGTACCCTGTACGGCGACCATGACCGTTTTGTCGACACCTACTTCAAGACCTTCCGCGGCATGTACTTCACCGGTGACGGCGCACGTCGCGATGAGGATGGTTACTGGTGGATCACTGGCCGTGTGGATGACGTGTTGAACGTGTCCGGCCACCGCATGGGTACTGCCGAGATCGAGAGCGCCATGGTTGCGCACCCCAAAGTCGCCGAGGCGGCGGTGGTGGGCGTGCCGCATGACATCAAGGGGCAGGGCATTTATGTGTATGTCACCTTGAAGAATGGTGAAGAGCCCAACGAAGCACTGCGCCTGGAGCTGAAAAACTGGGTGCGCAAGGAAATCGGGCCGATTGCCTCGCCGGACGTAATCCAGTGGGCGCCCGGGTTGCCGAAAACGCGCTCGGGGAAAATCATGCGGCGCATTTTGCGCAAGATCGCCACGGCTGAATACGACGGGTTGGGGGATATCTCTACTTTGGCAGATCCAAGCGTGGTGGCGCATTTGATTGAAACGCACAAGACCATGAACGTCGCGTAAGCGGGGTAGGTGGGACAGAGCCCCATTCGGTGCAAGCCGGGTGGGGCTTTTTTGTGGGGGGCCATGTAACACCGAGATGCAGTGTGGGAGCTGGCTTGCCTGCGATAGCTATTTATCAGTTAGCCCATCTTTGGCTGATACACCGTTATCGCAGGCAAGCCAGCTCCCACAGTTCAGATCGCATTTCATAAAGGGGTGTGGGTGGCGGTCTGACAGAGCCGCATCACGACCAAGCCAATAAATATCGGTTTTCCCGGTAGGACGTTTCTGAATGTTACCGGCCCGCTCAAATGTGTAACCACCCGCACAAAGCTGGGGCAATGGACCACGCCCCCGCCCCGAAAAACCGCGTTCTAGACACCCCCAAAAATAAGATTAAACGCCAGACTTGCCGTGCTAGAAGGGTTTGCGAATAATAGGCCCGCAATTTGCAGCATCATCAGGTTTAATATCTTTTGTCTCTGCATAAAATTCAGAGGCTGTCAATGTGTTGGAACCGCTTTCTCAGTGCTTCTGTAAATTGTTGTCGCATTGAGGAAATATCGGCTTCCGGCCTGTCGTTAGAATGCCGATCACTCGCTCGTCGTCGCAGGTGTCGCCCGCGCAGGACGCAGCACCGCTATTCGGTTACACCTTCGCCGCATCGTGGGCCATGGCTCATACTGCTGTTTTTGCCCTATACCGATGGAGTCCCAAGATGAAGAAACTCGTGCTGTTGGGCGCCCTGGCGCTGTCCGTGCTGTCCATGCAGGCTTTCGCCGAAGGCAAGCCGCTGAAAATTGGTATCGAAGCGGCTTACCCTCCGTTTGCCTCGAAGGCGCCGGATGGCAGCATCGTCGGTTTTGACTACGACATCGGCAACGCGCTGTGCAAGCAGATGGACGTGAAATGCACCTGGGTTGAGCAAGAGTTCGACGGCCTGATCCCGGCGTTGAAAGTGCGCAAGATCGACGCGATCCTGTCATCCATGTCCATCACTGACGACCGCAAGAAATCGGTGGACTTCACCACTCGCTACTACCTGTCCCCTGCGCGTCTGGTGATGAAGGAAGGCACCACCGTCAGCGACAGTCTGGATGAGTTGAAGGGCAAGAAGATCGGTGTGCAGCGCGGTTCGATCCACGACCGTTTCGCCCGTGAAGTCCTGGCGCCAAAAGGTGCGGATATCAAGGGTTACAGTACCCAGAACGAAATCTACCTGGACGTGGCCGCCGGTCGTCTCGACGGTACCGTGGCTGACGCCACCCTGCTGCAAGACGGTTTCCTGAAAACCGACGCCGGCAAAGGCTACGCGTTTGTAGGCCCATCGTTCACCGAAGCCAAATACTTCGGCGACGGTATCGGCATCGCAGTGCGCAAAGGCGACAAGGAAAACCTTGAACGCATCAACGCGGCCATCGCTGCAATCCGTGCCAACGGCGAATACAAGAAAATCCAGGACAAGTACTTCGACTTCGATATTTACGGCGCTGACGCCAAGTAACTCATCGCAGCTGTCTGTCCGAAATGGCGCAAGCAACAGTCATCCTGAAGTTTGCGCCATTTTTTCATCCCCCTTTTCGAGGACCTGAATCATGTTGAAAGGCTACGGGGCCGTTATCCTCGATGGCGCTTGGTTGACGCTTCAGCTCGCCTTGTCGTCCATGGCCTTGGCCATTGTTCTGGGTCTGATCGGGGTCGCGTTACGCCTGTCGCCGGTGCGCTGGTTGGCTTGGCTGGGTGACTTGTACTCCACGGTGATCCGCGGGATCCCCGACCTGGTGCTGATCCTGCTGATTTTCTATGGCGGCCAGGACTTGCTTAACCGCGTCGCGCCGCTATTGGGCTTTGACGACTATATCGACTTGAACCCCTTGGCCGCCGGTATCGGCACCCTGGGTTTCATCTTTGGCGCCTACCTGTCGGAAACTTTCCGTGGCGCCTTCATGGCCATTCCCAAGGGGCAGGCTGAAGCCGGCCTGGCGTATGGCATGAGCAGCTTCCAGGTGTTTTTCCGGGTGATGGTGCCGCAGATGATTCGGCTGGCGATCCCTGGGTTTACCAACAACTGGCTGGTATTGACCAAGGCCACCGCGCTGATTTCGGTGGTAGGTCTGCAAGACATGATGTTCAAGGCCAAGCAGGCGGCAGACGCCACCCGCGAGCCTTTTACCTTCTTCCTCGCAGTGGCGGCGATGTACCTGGTGATCACCAGCGTGTCGTTGCTGGCCTTGCGTTACCTTGAGAAGCGCTACTCGGTAGGCGTAAGGGCGGCTGATCTATGATCTTCGACTACAACGTCATCTGGGAGGCCATGCCGCTGTACCTTGGCGGCTTGCTGACCACCCTGAAACTGCTCGCTATCTCGCTGTTCTTCGGCCTGCTCGCGGCCTTGCCCCTGGGCTTGATGCGCGTGTCCAAGCAGCCGATCGTCAACGGCGTGGCCTGGCTTTACACCTACGTGATCCGCGGCACGCCGATGCTGGTGCAGCTGTTTTTGATCTACTACGGCCTGGCGCAGTTCGAAGCGGTACGCGAAAGCTTCCTGTGGCCGCTGCTGTCCAGCGCGACATTCTGTGCGTGCCTGGCGTTTGCGATCAACACCAGCGCCTACACCGCCGAAATTATCGCCGGCAGCCTCAAGGCCACGCCTAACGGTGAGATCGAAGCGGCCAAGGCCATGGGCATGTCGCGCTACAAACTGTACCGCCGCATCCTGTTGCCGTCGGCCCTGCGCCGCGCGCTGCCGCAGTACAGCAACGAAGTGATCATGATGCTGCAGACCACCAGCCTGGCGTCCATCGTTACCCTGATCGACATCACCGGTGCCGCGCGTACGGTCAATGCCCAGTATTACCTGCCGTTCGAAGCCTATATCACCGCCGGCGTGTTCTACCTGTGCCTGACCTTCATCCTGGTGCGCCTGTTCAAGTTGGCCGAGCGCCGCTGGCTGAGCTACCTGGCTCCACGGAAGCACTGATATGGAACGTATCGATCATCTGCTGCCCTGGGGGCATTTGGGCTGCGAGCGCCAACTGAGCGTGTTCCGCTTTGGCAGCGGCGAGCGCAAGGCCTATATCCAGGCCAGCCTGCACGCCGATGAGTTGCCGGGTATGCGTGCCGCGTGGGAACTGAAAAAACGCCTCACAAAGCTGGAGCAGCAGGGCGCCCTCAACGGCGTGATCGAGCTGGTGCCGGTGGCTAACCCGATGGGCCTTGGCCAGCTGTTGCAGGGCAGCCACCAGGGGCGTTTCGAAGTGGGCAGCGGCAAGAACTTCAATCGCGACTTCGTTGAGTTGAGCGAGCCGGTCGGTGCATTGTTGCAAGGCAAACTGGGTGATGACCCGCACGCCAATGTGCGCATGATTCGCCAGGCCATGAGCGATACGCTGGCCGCCTTGCCCGAGCCGAGCAGCCAGTTGCAAGGCATGCAGCGTATCCTGCTGAGCCATGCCTGCACCGCCGATGTGGTGCTGGACCTGCATTGCGACGCCGAAGCCGCACTGCACATGTACGCGCTGCCCCAACACTGGCCGCAGTGGCGGTCGCTGTCGGCACATCTGAATGTGAAGGTCGGCCTGCTGGCGGAAGATTCCGGCGGCAGTTCGTTTGACGAGGCGTGCTCGTTGCCGTGGCTGCGTTTGTCGCGCATGTTCCCGCAGGCGCAGATTCCGCTGGCCTGCCTGGCAACGACGTTGGAGTTGGGCGGCCAGGCCGACACCGGCCGTGATGAAGCCATCTTCCACGCCGAAGGCATCCTTGCGTTCCTCGCCGAACAAGGCTTGATCAAGGGCGAGTGGCCTGCGCCGCAACACGAACCTTGCGAAGGTGTGCCTTTTGAGGGCACCGAGCTGCTGTTCGCGCCCCATGCCGGGGTGATCAGTTACCTGCGTAAAGCGGGCGACTGGGTAGAAACCGGCGACGAGATTTTTGAAGTGATTGACCCCCTGACTGACCGCGTAAGCACTATTTGCGCGGGCACCTCGGGGGTGTTGTTTGCCGTTGAACGGCTACGTTATGCCCAAGCGGGTTTCTGGCTGGCCAAGGTGGCGGGGCGCGAAGCGCTGCGTCACGGGCGCTTGCTCAACGACTGACCACCTGTTTTTGTGAGAACCGACCGCATGTACAAGCTTGAAGTCCAAGACCTGCATAAACGCTATGGCAGTCATGAAGTGCTCAAAGGTGTGTCCCTGGCCGCCGCCGCCGGTGATGTGATCAGCATCATCGGTTCCAGCGGTTCGGGCAAAAGTACCTTTTTGCGCTGCATCAACCTGCTGGAGCAGCCCCACGCCGGCAAGATTCTGCTCAATAACGAAGAGCTGAAACTGGTGGCCAGCAAGGACGGCGCCATGAAGGCCGCCGACCCCAAGCAACTGCAACGTATGCGTTCACGCCTGTCCATGGTGTTCCAGCATTTCAACCTGTGGTCGCACATGACCGCGATTGAAAACGTGATGGAAGCCCCGGTGCACGTGTTGGGCATATCGAAGAAAGAGGCCCGTGAAAAGGCCGAGCATTACCTGGCCAAAGTCGGCGTGGGCCATCGTAAGGATGCGTTCCCGGGCCACATGTCCGGTGGCGAGCAGCAGCGCGTAGCGATTGCTCGTGCGCTGGCGATGGAGCCTGAGGTGATGCTGTTCGACGAACCTACTTCGGCGCTGGATCCGGAGTTGGTGGGCGAAGTGCTCAAGGTCATGCAGGACCTGGCCCAGGAAGGCCGCACCATGGTGGTGGTGACCCACGAAATGGGCTTTGCCCGCGAAGTGTCGAACCAGTTGGTGTTTTTGCACAAAGGCATTGTTGAAGAACGGGGCAATCCTCGCGAAGTGCTGGTGAACCCGCAGTCCGAGCGCCTTCAGCAATTCCTGTCCGGCAGCTTGAAATAGTCAAGGTTGCCACCCCTCCCCTGTAGGAGCGAGCTTGCTCGCGAAGATCGTCAACGATAACGCGGGAAGCCTGATACCCCGTGGCGTTCTCAGGTTTTTCGCGAGCAAGCTCGCTCCTACAGGAGGGCAGGGCTTCATTGTTTTTGAGATTTGTGTTGGTTTACGGGCTAGCATTGGCCCACAGCTTCTTTCACCGTTTTCGCTCCGGATAGCACTCCATGACCGCCCACAAAATTGGTTTCCTAATTTGGCCCAGCACAAAAGCACTCACGCTTGCGCTGGCTGAGGAGGCCTTGCGCGTTGCTCAGCGGGTACATCCGGATGTGGTCTACGAATTGTCGTTTCTGCAGGCCGAGCCGCAAACCGAGGGGGCCTGGCAACTGCCGGGCGAGCCGTGGGCCGGCAAGCTGGAAGGTTTTCAGAAACTGTTCCTGCTGGCGGATGAGCCGCCTGCCGCCATCGCCTCCCAGCTCAGCACCGCGCTCAAGCAACTGGTTCGGGCTGGTTGCGTGATAGGCGGGTTATCGGCAGGCGTGTACCCATTGGCCCAGCTTGGTTTGCTGGATGGTTATCGTGCTGCCGTGCATTGGCGCTGGCAGGACGATTTCGCCGAGCGTTTCCCCAAGGTCATCGCCACCAGCCACCTGTTTGACTGGGACCGTGATCGCCTGACCGCTTGCGGCGGCATGTCGGTACTTGACCTGCTGTTGGCGGTACTGGCCCGTGACCATGGCGCCGAGTTGGCCGGTGCCGTGTCTGAAGAATTGGTGGTGGAGCGCATCCGTGAGGGCGGCGAGCGCCAGCGCATTCCGTTGCAAAACCGCCTGGGCTCCAGCCATCCGAAGCTGACCCAGGCGGTGTTGCTGATGGAAGCCAATATTGAAGAGCCGCTGACCACCGATGAAATTGCCCAGCACGTGTGCGTGTCACGACGACAGCTGGAGCGCATCTTCAAGCAGTACCTTAACCGCGTTCCCAGCCAGTATTACCTGGAGCTGCGCCTGAACAAGGCGCGCCAGATGTTGATGCAAACCAGCAAGTCGATCATCCAGATCGGCCTGTCGTGCGGCTTCTCCTCGGGGCCGCATTTCTCCAGCGCCTACCGTAACTTCTTCGGCGCTACTCCCCGTGAAGACCGCAACCAACGGCGCAGCAGCAGCCCGTTCGAGTTGTCGTCGGTGCCCTCCGAGCGCGGTTGAGCGGCGGGCTATTCATCGCCCTCTGTGTCGGGTCCACCGCTGACGGAGTCCTGGTTGGGATTGATCGGCGGGGGTTGTAAAGCTTCCGGTACATCGAAACTTACCGCCGTGCGGTTGTAATAACTGCGCAGCATGGCGATCGCCGCGGGCGAGAACGGGTTGCCGCTGAGGTCGAAGCCCTGGGCTCTGTCTGCATCCATTTCAAGGAGGTCGCTGGGCAGCTCGCTAATCTGGTTATTGCGCAAGCTCACTTGATCAAGCGATGGCAGGTTGAATATTCCGTTCGGCACTTGCGTGAGGCCAGCTTCTTCGATCATCAAACCTGTCAGCCCCGACATTTTGCTGATGTCGGGCGCGACGCCCAGCGGGTTATGACTCAGGTCCAGGTACTCAAGGTTTTGCAGGTCGCTCAGGGCGTCGGCGCTGGTGGTGGTCAAGCGAATATGGCTGTTTGCAAGGCTCAGTGACTTGAGTTTGGGTAGATTGAACACGGCGCCAGGAATGTCGTTCAAGGCATAGCGGTAGATCAGCAGGCTTTCCAGGTTGGGAAAGTGCTCGAGAAATCCCTGGGGAATCGACGTAGTTTCCTCTGCTCTCAATTCCAGCTTCGAAATGTGCTCGAAATCGATATTCAATGACGGTAGATCGCCTAGCGGCGCCAGCGTCACTTCCATTTCATGGGAGGCGGCGGGCGGCTCTTGGTCGGAGTCCAGAGCGGTTTCCCGTCGCCAAGCTGCTTCCAGCACTGTTTTGAGTTCGTCTCGCACCAACTGCTGCTGAGCCTGCGCTTGCTCGTCCAGGAGTGCCCTCGTAAGCGGATGCTGTGCCGGCACACTCACTATCCATTCCTGCAAATCGGCTTGAAGACGCTCGTAGTCCGCTTTCAAGCGCACCAAGTGTGCCATTGAGTCGTCCAGGCCGCCGGGCAGCCTGAAGATGAAGTTATTCGCCTGGTCGACGCTGTACTTGGGGTAAAGCGCTTGCACCATAAGCCGCTGCGCGGGGTTGGCATCAGCACCAAAATGTTCGCCGGTTATCTGGCAATAGGCTTTGATCCTCTGCAGCGTGGCGCGTGAGAACCCGTTGCCTGACAGGTTAAAGGCTTTGGCGGCATTGCCTGGCAGTTGGAAGATCAAATCAGGCAGCCGACTCAAATAGTTGTTGCTCAGATCGGCGCTGACTAGTTGGGGGCGATTGAGCAGGTTTTCGGGAAACAGGGGAATATGGGTTCCGCTCAGGTTCAGCGTCTGTAGTTCGGGCATGTGCCCAAGGTTGGGAGACCGTGATAGCTGATTGTTGTTGGATAGGTCCAGGCTTTTGAGTCCTGTGAAGGGAGCAAGGTCTGTGTGGTTTTGCAGGGTCAGGTTGCAGTTGCGCAGCGTCAGTCTGTCAAGGTGAGAAAGTGCGATGACCTCGGGAGGAATTGTGTTGAGGGCAACGTCGCTCAGATGCAACGTACGTAGGTTGGGGAAGTGGGTGAGGAAACCTGGCGCTCCCCGGGTAGTGGGGTAACCCTTTAGCGTCAAACTGGAAATGTGATCGAAGTTTGCATTGAGTACAGGCAGTTCGCCGTGTATGGGGTAGCCAAGGTTCAGTGCGCGTCCGATTGCGTGGTCAGTATCGATCGGCGTTTCATGGCGCCAGCCGCGGAGCAGTTCTTGTGTCCATATCCAGCGGTGCAGTTCCGCTTCGGCGACGGCGGAAGAGGGTAGCGGGGCATCGGTGTTGAGAGAGGCCTGCAAGAGGTTCGAGCGCCAGGCCATCAGATCGGTTTTCAGTCGTAAAAGCTCGTTTTTCAGGTAACGGAGCGTCTGTAAGGGATTGCTGGGATAGCTGTTCAAAATGTCCAGTGTCTGAGTCAGCTCTTGCGGGCTCAGGCCAGGGTACAGCTCGTGTAACAACGCCAACTCGGGGGTGTTGCCGGCCTCTGGCGGTGTGGCAGGGTAGCCTTCCATGCCGCCGGGCAGGCGCATCAGCCTGGGGTCGTAGGCAGGTTTGCGCACTGGATCCTGGGCCAACAACGCGCCGAGCGCTTCACGTGTCAGGGGGCGCTGGCTCAAGGTTTGCCGCAACAACGGACCCTGGCCGATATGAATGCCCAGCGCATCGCGCTGAGTGTCAGGCAGGGCCTGCAGGACGGCAGTGTAAAAATCCGTTTCGGCAAGCACCATGCCTTTTTCGTCTTCGGGGATGTACTCGCCGTCGATGGTACGCACCAGGGTGCGTTTGATCGGTGCTTCAGGAGCGCCGATCGCATCGTGCAGCTTGCCGGTTTGCTTGAAATCGCGCACTTCCAGGCGCACAGACGGCGACCAGCCCGGCAGGTTTTCCAGCGAGTGCAGGGCGAGGCGGTGGGTGTCGCTGTTTTCCAGAGCGGTCATGTACAACCCTTCATGCGCCCGGCTGATTCGAACGTGATGAGCGGCCCAGCGTGCTCGCTCAAGTACCGGCGCGGGTACCTTGCCTTGGTCGATGTCCAGCAACTGCTGGCCGGTGGAGCAGCGTAATACGTCTTCGGCGGCGCTCGTTGGCAGGCCGGGCGCGGCGTCGATGATGGTTTGCAGGCGTGCGTCAGCGGTTATCTCCAGCCCGCGATAACGCGAGTCGAACAGCGAGGCGCGGCTTTTCTGAGCTGCGCGTGCCAGTTGTTTGCGCAGTTTGGCGGTGCGTGCAGGCAGGGTGGGCGTGGGGCCGAACGGCTCTTCAAGCAAGGTTTTGCGTTCCGACTCGTTCAAGGTTTCCAGCACGATCGTCAGCAAATCGCCCTTGTTCATCTGGGCTTCGTGTATCTGTGCCACGGCGGCGTTTTTATGGCCTTTGTGCTCCCAGACGGTTTCACCTTTGGCGTTGAGAAACCGCAGGGTCTTGGATTCGGGCCATAGGCCCGTCTGGCTCAGCAGCCACAGTTGCGTTTGGGTATCAGCCTTCTGATACATCGCAGGGTCATCGCTGTTCATCTGGTCGATGAAAGTTTGCAGCTGCTCATCGATCCGGATGCGCTTGAGTGTGTCGGCCAACAGCGGCGGCGGCGGTTGGTGGTCCACGTACAGTTTGCGCAGGACGTCATCATTGGTCTCGCTGATGCGACTGGCTCTTTCAAGACCGGCTTCGCTGATACCTTCGGCAGATGGGCCGAGCCGGCGCAGCAAGGTGGTGCGATTCCAGGTCAACGGGCGATCCACGGGCGTCAACCAGGCGCCCTTGCCATTGCTCAGTACGCGTGGGCGGTAGGCGTGGGGGCGCGTAGGGTGTTCAAGGCTAGCGTTGCCCGAGGGTTGTTTGATGGAGAAATATTGCCCGTCCAGCGCCAGGATCTGCTTTTGTTGATGGGCATGTAATCCCTGCGGGCCGGGGCGCGCCCCTGGAACCAATTGAATGTCGTGGGCGTAGGACGCCAGGTCGGGGTTCCACAGGCGGGTTTTACGGTCGGTGGTCACCGGAGTGAGTCTGTCAAAGAAGTCCCATAGCGCCTTCGGTAGCGTCTGTCGCAACAGGTTTTCGGCGATCGGTGCGCCGACCGCGAACATCCCCAGTTGGACCATTTGCTCAAGGATTGACATCAGGTGCCCGAATGCCTGGCGCTTGAGCCCTTCGGCCCAGTCGAGCACGCCTTCGAACACATCGTCGAGCAGTTGATAGGCGGTATAGCCGAGCATCAGTAAGCCCAGCGGCGGAACAAAGGGTGTTGCGATGAAGGCGGCGATTTCGAGAATGGCTTCACCGATTTTCTGCACAACCTCCCAGTGCCGCCAGCGAGCATTTCTGTCAGCGTCGGCGGTGGGAATGGCCGTTACGCGAGCATCGTTGAGCAACTTATCAAGCTTGTTCTCATACAGGTGCTCGTACAGGTCGTTGGTGATTTTCGTCGCATAGAATTGCAGGTTGGTTTTGGCCACAGGTTCGTCACGCCAGACAGGGCGGGGGTCGCCCGAAACATGCTCGTGCCAGACGACCTGTGATAAGCGGCTGTTGAGATCGGCAAAGAAGTAGCCACGCTGTTCATGCCTGACGAAACGGCTGAAAAACGCCTGATAGTCGGCGCTGCGCAGTTTGTTCGCCAGGTCCTGCATGAAAGCCTGACCGTTGGCGTAATACTTGAGCGGCGATTGCGGGTCGCCCGGAATGTAGGCCACCATCGGGACGGCGCTGCGATTGGACTCCAGGTCGGCGGCGAACAGCACGATGCCGGTCAAGGGGGCGTTCATCAGGCTAAGGTCATGGCACAGCAACGGCCTGCCGTTCAGGTCGCCGATCAGGTTTTTGAGAAAGCTGCGAAGTGCATTGAACGCTTGGGGCGATACATCTTTTTTCAGCTGCGCCATATGCAAGCTGGCTTGGGCGTCGGCTTTCAGGCTGTTGATGACCTTTTGGCGCAGTTGAGCCTTGATCGCCGCGTCATTGAAGCCCAAAAGGTTCTTGAGGTAGCGCTGGTATTGCTTGCCGACATCCAGCGCGCGGCATAATCCAATGAATTGCGCGATGCTGATTTTCTCGCGTAATTGGGGCAGCGTGTTGAATTGCCCGGTGGCGGAGGGCTGAGTAATGAATGTCGACTCTGGGGCATATGCCGTCGGCTTGCTTTCGCCCGCATCAAAGTTGTGCAATGCCGCCTCCACCAGTGAAACGGTCCAGGTTTTGGCGCCAGTTTCTATGGGAAGCAGCGGTGTGGTCTGTGGGATATACAAGCGCAGGTAAATAGCGCTGACGTCGCAGTCGGCGTCAAACTGCTGCTTGAGTGCCTGTTGCAGCAAGGGTGCGGCAAATGCTTGCGGGGATTGGAGCGTGGACAGGGCGCTGTCGACTTGGTTTTGCGCCTTCCAACTGTTCTCCAGTGCCTTCTTGGCGGGAGCTTGCTGGGTGCGGTTGGCATCGCCATACCAATCGGCGAATTCAATTGGGCTGTTTTTCAGGGCCTGACGCCGGGCACTTGAGGCGTTCCCTAGCCATTTCGGTAGGCGGGGGTTGACCTCGGCGGGCACTACGGCTGCGACTTGTGCGAGGTGTTGGGAGAGCGAGGTCTGAGTTGGGGTGGGCATGGGCTGGATCTTCATTGAGTTGAGGCAGCGACATCACACCAACTTTGATGCAGGGCGGGAGCATATATAGTGATGCCCGCAAAGAAACCTGCAGATCTTGCGCTTGCCTCCCTTGCTTATGAGGCCGTGCTGCCCGGAACTCAGGTAGGCGCAGTTAGATCGTCAGGGCGCGCCAACCCTTTCGCTGCATGATCCTGACGTAAACCTGCCGCAGCGTTTAAACTGCGCCATTGCGACGCTATTTGTCGCATTGGCGTAAACCCGCGAAAAACACGGGTTGGCGCTATAAGAAGTTGTCGCTTGGCGACAAGGCCCCACTGAAAACTGTCCTTACAATCCCTGCATCGCCCGCCAGTTCCAGGCAGGCGTTCCTCTTCAGGAGACTCCGATGTCCGTTGAGCAAGCCCCGGTGCAACGTGCCGATTTCGACCAGGTGATGGTGCCCAACTACGCACCTGCTGCCTTTATTCCTGTGCGTGGCCAAGGTTCGCGCGTCTGGGACCAGGCCGGTCGCGAGCTGATCGACTTTGCCGGCGGCATCGCGGTTAACGTTCTGGGCCACGCCCATCCGGCACTGGTCGGTGCTTTGACCGAACAGGCCAACAAACTCTGGCACGTCTCCAACGTGTTCACCAATGAGCCGGCGCTGCGCCTGGCCCACAAGCTGATCGACGCCACCTTTGCCGAGCGCGTGTTCTTCTGCAACTCCGGCGCCGAAGCCAACGAGGCCGCCTTCAAGCTGGCCCGTCGCGTGGCGTTCGACCGTTTTGGCAGCGAGAAGTACGAGATCATCGCCGCGCTGAACAGCTTCCATGGCCGTACCCTGTTCACCGTCAACGTCGGTGGCCAGTCGAAGTACTCCGATGGTTTCGGGCCTAAAATCACCGGCATCACCCACGTTCCTTATAACGACCTGGCTGCGCTGAAAGCGGCGGTGACCGATAAGACCTGCGCCGTGGTTCTGGAACCGATCCAGGGCGAAGGCGGCGTACTGCCAGCCGAACTGGCTTACCTGCAAGGCGCCCGCGAACTGTGCGACACCCACGATGCGCTGCTGGTATTCGACGAAGTGCAAACCGGCATGGGCCGCAGCGGCCACCTGTTTGCCTACCAGCATTACGGCGTGACGCCGGACATCCTCACCAGCGCCAAGAGCCTGGGCGGCGGCTTCCCGATTGCGGCGATGCTCACCCGTGAAGACTTGGCCAAGCACTTGGTGGTCGGCACCCACGGCACCACCTACGGCGGCAACCCGCTGGCGTGCGCGGTAGCGGAAGCGGTGATCGACGTGATCAACACCCCAGAAGTGCTGGCGGGTGTGAATGCCAAGCACGACCTGTTCAAGGCGCGCCTGGAGCAGATCGGCAAGCAGTACGGCATCTTCACCCAAGTGCGTGGCATGGGCTTGTTGATCGGTTGCGTACTCAGCGATGCCTTCAAAGGCAAGGCTAAGGACGTGTTCAACGCGGCCGAGAAAGAAAACCTGATGATCCTGCAAGCCGGCCCCGACGTGGTGCGTTTTGCGCCGAGCCTGGTGGTGGAAGAGGCGGACATCAATGAAGGCCTGGATCGTTTTGAGCGTGCTGTGAAGACGTTGACGCAAGCCTGATAGCGACACATTTTATTGGCCGGACCTGAACACATGTGGGAGCTGGCTTGCCTGCGATAGCATCACCTCGGTGACATTGATTACCGAGTTGCCTGTATCGCAGGCAAGCCAGCTCCCACATGGATCTGCTGACACATTGAGACCGATGTGTATCCAGGGCCTGTGTCCGGCATTTTTTCCTCTGTGAGTTTTCGAGTTAAGGAGTGACACCATGCTGGTGATGCGCCCCGCGCAAATGGCTGATCTGGGCGAGGTACAGCGTCTGGCTGCGGACAGCCCGATTGGTGTCACCTCCTTGCCGGATGATGTGGAACGCCTGAGCGACAAGATCGCGGCCAGCGAAGCTTCTTTTGCGGCCGAGGTGAGTTTCAACGGTGAAGAGAGCTATTTCTTCGTGCTGGAAGACACCGAGACCGGCAAGCTCGCCGGCTGCTCGGCCATCGTGGCCTCGGCCGGTTACTCCGAGCCGTTCTATAGCTTTCGTAACGAGACCTTCGTGCACGCCTCCCGCGAGCTGAAGATCCACAACAAGATCCACGTGCTTTCCCAGTGCCACGACCTTACCGGCAACAGCCTGCTCACCAGTTTCTACGTGAAGCCTGCGCTGGTCGGTTCGCCGTGGTCGGAACTCAATTCCCGTGGCCGACTGCTGTTTGTCGCCAGCCATCCCGAGCGCTTTGCCGACTCGGTGGTGACCGAGATTGTCGGCTACAGCGACGAGAACGGTGACTCGCCGTTCTGGGATGCCATTGGCCGCAACTTCTTCGACCTCAACTACGCCGCCGCCGAGCGCCTGTGCGGGCTGAAAAGCCGTACCTTCCTCGCCGAGCTGATGCCGCACTATCCGATCTACGTGCCGCTGCTGCCGGACGAAGCGCAAGAAGCCATGGGCCAGGTGCACCCGCGTGCGCAAATCACCTTCGACATCCTCATGCGTGAAGGTTTCGAAACTGACCATTACATCGACATCTTCGACGGTGGCCCGACGCTGCACGCACGGGTGTCGGGCATTCGCTCGATTGCCCAGAGCCGCGTGGTGCCGGTGAAGATCGGCGAGATGGTCAAGGGCGTCGGTCGTCAGTACCTGGTGAGCAACGCGCAGTTGCAGGATTACCGTGCGGTGATGCTGGAGCTGGACTACGCGCCCGGCAAGCCAGTGACCCTGGACCTGGCGGCCGCCGAAGCCCTGGGCGTTGGCGAAGGCGCGAGCGTGCGTTTGGTTGCGGTATAAAAACAGAGTTTCGCGGGTGGCTGACAACAGCGGCCCGTTCGAGGAGATAGCATGATCGTTCGTCCCGTACGCAGCAGCGATTTACCGGCCCTGATTGATCTGGCGCGCAGCACCGGCACCGGCCTCACCACCTTGCCGGCCAACGAAGAGCGCCTGACCCACCGGGTGGGCTGGGCGGAAAAAACCTTTCGCGGCGAAGCCGGGCGCGGCGATGCCGACTACCTGTTCGTGCTGGAAAACGACGAAGGCCGCGTGGTGGGAATCTCCGCCATCGCTGGCGCCGTTGGCCTGCGCGAGCCGTGGTACAACTTCCGGGTTGGGCTGACTGTCAGCGCTTCCCAGGAACTGAATATCTACCGTGAGATACCGACTCTGTTCCTGGCCAACGACCTCACCGGTAATTCCGAATTGTGCTCGTTGTTTTTGCATGCCGATTACCGCAACGGCCTCAACGGTCGCATGCTGGCCAAGGCGCGCATGTTGTTTATCGCCGAGTTCCCGCAACTGTTCGGCAACAAGATCATTGCCGAGATGCGCGGTGTGTCCAACGACGCCGGGCGTTCGCCGTTCTGGGAAAGCCTGGGCCGGCACTTCTTCAAGATGGAGTTCAGCCAGGCCGACTACCTCACGGGCGTAGGCAACAAGGCGTTTATCGCCGAGCTGATGCCCAAGTTCCCGCTGTACAGCTGCTTTCTCTCCGAAGACGCGCGCAATGTAATCGGCAAGGTCCACCCGGACACCGAGCCGGCGCTGAGCATGCTCAAGAGCGAAGGCTTCAGCTACCAGGGCTATGTGGATATTTTCGACGCCGGCCCGGCGGTGGAATGTGAAACCAGCAAGATCCGTGCGGTGCGCGACAGCCAGTCACTGGTGTTGGCCATCGGCACGCCGGGGGACGATGCCACGCCGTTCCTGATCCATAACCGCAAGCGCGAGGAATGCCGTATCACCGCCGCTCCGGCCCGTCTGGCGGCAGGTACGCTGGTGGTCGATCCACAGACCGCCAAGCGCCTGCAACTGGTGGTGGGTGATCAAGTGCGTGCTGTTGCGTTGTCTGCTGCTCGGGAGTCCAAATAATGAATTCGCTGTATATCGCAGGTAGCTGGCTGGCTGGCCAGGGTGAGCTGTTTGAATCGCGCAACCCGGTGACTCAGCAAGTGCTGTGGGCTGGCAATGGTGCCAGTGCCGAACAGGTCGAATCCGCCGTGCAGGCTGCGCGCCAGGCATTCCCGGCATGGGCCAGGCGCCCGCTCGAAGAACGCATCAGCGTGCTGGAAACCTTCGCCGCTACGCTTAAAAGCCGTGCCGATGAAATCGCCCGCTGCATTGGCGAAGAAACCGGCAAGCCACTGTGGGAGTCGGCCACTGAAGTCACCAGCATGGCCAACAAGATTGCGATCTCGGTGCAAAGCTACCGCGAGCGTACCGGCGAGAAGAGCGGCCCCCTGGGCGACGCCACCGCTGTGTTGCGCCATAAACCCCACGGTGTGGTGGCGGTGTTCGGCCCTTACAACTTCCCTGGGCACTTGCCCAATGGGCACATCGTCCCGGCGTTGCTGGCGGGCAATACCGTGCTGTTCAAGCCGAGCGAGCTGACCCCCAAGGTCGCCGAGCTGACCGTACAGTGCTGGATCGAAGCCGGTTTGCCGGCGGGCGTGCTCAACCTGCTGCAAGGCGCGCGGGAAACCGGCATCGCCCTGGCGGCCAACCCAGGCATCGACGGCCTGTTCTTTACCGGCTCCAGCCGCACCGGCAACCACTTGCACCAGCAATTCTCAGGGCGCCCTGACAAGATCCTGGCCCTGGAAATGGGCGGTAATAACCCGCTGGTCGTGGACGAAGTCGCCGACGTGGATGCGGCGGTGTACACCATCATCCAGTCGGCGTTTATCTCGGCAGGCCAGCGTTGCACCTGCGCGCGCCGCTTGCTGGTGCCGCAAGGTGCCTGGGGCGATGCCTTGCTGGCGCGCCTGGTGGCGGTGAGTGCGAGCATTGAAGTGGGCGCTTTCGACCAGCAACCGGCGCCGTTCATGGGCTCGGTGATCTCGCTCGCTGCGGCCAAAGCCCTGATACACGCTCAGGAACTGATGTTGGCCAATGGCGCGGTGGCGCTGCTGGAGATGACCCAGCCTCAGGCTCAGGCCGCTTTGTTGACCCCTGGAATCATCGACGTAACCGGGGTGACGGAACGTGAAGACGAAGAGCTGTTCGGCCCGCTGCTGCAGGTGATCCGCTATGCGGATTTTGCCGGTGCCATCGCTGAGGCCAACAACACCCAGTACGGCCTGGCCGCTGGCCTGTTGTCGGACTCCGAAGCGCGTTACCAGCAGTTCTGGCTGGAAAGCCGCGCCGGCATCGTCAACTGGAACAAGCAGTTGACCGGCGCCGCCAGTACCGCACCGTTCGGTGGTGTCGGGGCGTCGGGCAATCATCGCGCCAGTGCCTATTACGCGGCGGATTATTGCGCGTACCCGGTGGCGTCGTTGGAAACGCCAAGCCTGATAGTCCCGGCAACGCTCACGCCAGGTATAACGCTGATCTAAATGTGGGAGCGGGCTTGCTCGCGAATGCGGTGTTTCATTCAATATTTGAAGTGACTGAACCACCGCTTTCGCGAGCAAGCCCGCTCCCACAATGGATCTGTGGTGTATTCAAGTGATTTGATGCCTATAAAAACAGATGTTCGTGGAGCCTCGCCGATGAAATCCTGTGAAGTCAATTTTGACGGTCTAGTGGGGCCGACCCATAACTACGGCGGTTTGTCCTTCGGCAACGTCGCGTCCCAAAGCAACAGCCAGCAGTCTTCCAACCCGAAGGAAGCGGCGTTGCAGGGCCTGCAGAAAATGAAAGCCCTGATGGACATGGGCTTTGTGCAAGGTGTATTGGCGCCCCAGGAGCGCCCGGATGTAGCCGCCTTGCGCAGCTTGGGTTTCAGCGGCACCGACGCTCAGGTGATCGAGCAGGCTGCCAGGCAGGCCATGCCTTTGCTGGTAGCGAGCTGCTCGGCATCCAGCATGTGGGTAGCCAACGCCGCCACCGTCAGCCCAAGTGCCGACACCGCAGACGGCCGTGTGCATTTCACCGCTGCCAACCTCAATTGCAAATACCACCGCAGTATCGAGCACCCCACCACCAGTCGCGTGCTGGGGGCGATGTTCGCCGATGGCAAGCATTTCGCTCACCACGCCGCCTTGCCGGCCGTGGCGCAGTTTGGCGATGAAGGCGCGGCCAACCACACGCGTTTCTGTCGTGAGTACGGCGAGGCGGGCGTGGAGTTTTTCGTCTTCGGCCGTAGTGCTTTCGACCCCCGTTACCCGGCCCCGCAGAAGTACCCGGCGCGCCAGACCCTCGAAGCCTCCCAGGCCGTTGCGCGCCTGCATGGCTTGAAGGATGACGGTGTGGTCTACGCCCAGCAGAACCCGGCGGTGATCGACGCGGGTGTGTTCCACAACGATGTGATCGCGGTGGGCAACGGCGAGGTGCTGTTCTATCACGAGGATGCGTTCCTCAATACCGAACAGATGCTTGCCGAGCTGCACGGCAAGTTGAGCAAGCTGGGCGGCAACTTCCAGTCGGTGTGTGTGCCTCGCGCGTTGGTCAGTGTCGAGGACGCGGTGCGTTCCTACCTGTTCAACAGCCAGTTGCTGACTCGTCCTGACGGTTCGATGCTGCTGATCGTGCCGGAAGAGTGCCGCGCCAATGAGCGCGTGTGGCAGTACTTGCAAGGCCTGACCGCTTCCGGCGGGCTGATTCGCGAGGTCAAGGTCTTCGACCTCAAGCAAAGCATGCAGAATGGCGGTGGGCCGGCGTGCCTGCGCCTGCGTGTGGCGTTGAACGAAACCGAGCTGGCGGCCGTGAATCCAGGGGTTATCATGACTGCGCCGTTGTACGAAACCCTGACCCAATGGGTGGGCAAGCACTACCGTGACAGCCTGCGCGAAACCGACCTGGCTGACCCGCAGTTGCTGCTTGAGTGCCGGACGGCACTGGATGAACTGACGCAAATCCTTAAACTGGGCTCGGTTTATCCTTTCCAGATCAATTAATGCCACACGGCTGAGATATTTTATTTATGACCGACACCCTGAAACTCATCCTTGAAGACACCGACGGCACCCAGCTGGAAACCTCCTGCACCCGCGTCGCCGTGGTCTGGCAGGGCAAGGAGATCTGGATCCAGCACGATGGCCGCGGCCAACTGCTGATTGGCGTAGACGTAGAGGAGGGCGACGCCGAGTACGCCAACCTGCTGATGCGCCCATTGGCCACCAACCTGATGAGCCTGCAACTGGAAATGGAACCGGCCGACGTTGAAGGTGACGACGATCACGTCCATGGCCCAGGCTGCAACCACTAAGGAAGCTGCTTATGCTCGCCCTCGGCAAACTGCTTGAACTGACCCTCGCCGGTCGTGAACCGGCGCAAAAAATTCAACTGACTGTCGACGGCGTGCAGATGCGCTGGCTCAGCGAAGGCGCGCTTGAAGTGCGTCCTCCTGAAGCTCTGGACAACGGCAGCGACTTGCTGTTGTCGTCCGGCATCCATGGCAACGAAACCGCGCCGATCGAATTGCTCGACCGCCTGTTGCATGGCATTGCCCGCGGGGAGATCAAACCCCGCACCCGTATTCTGTTCCTGTTCGGTAATACCGAGGCCATGCGCCGCGGTGAGCGTTACCTCGAGCTGGACGTCAACCGGCTGTTCAATGGCCGTCATGAACAAAACATTGGCCCCGAAGCCATGCGCGCCGCCGAGCTTGAGCAATTGGCCCGCAGCTTTTTCAGCCTGCCTGGCCGCTCGCGCCTGCATTACGACCTGCACACCGCGATTCGTGGCTCGAAGATCGAACAATTCGCGCTGTATCCCTGGAAGGAAGGGCGCCAGCATTCGCGCCACGAGCTGGCACGCCTGCGCGCTGCCGGTATACAAGCGGTGTTGCTGCAGAATAAAACCTCGATCACCTTCACCGCGTTTACCTATGAACAGTTGGGCGCCGAGGCCTTCACCCTTGAATTGGGCAAGGCGCGACCATTCGGGCACAACGAGGGTGTAGACGTGCGTCTCCTGGAGGCTCGCCTCACGCAGATCATCGAGGGCACCGAGCCTGTGACCGAGAGCCTGGACGGCCTGCAGCTGTTTGCCGTGTCCCGTGAAGTGATCAAGCACAGCGACGCGTTCCTGTTGCACCTGCCGGCGGATGTGGAAAACTTCTCGCCGTTGGCCAAGGGCTACCTGTTGGCCGAAGACGTGGCCAAGACCCGTTGGGTGATCGAGGAGGAGGGCGCGCATATCATTTTCCCCAACCCGAAGGTCAAGAATGGCCTACGGGCGGGGATATTAATTGTGCCGACCTCAGAAGACGCCGCGGAGCTTAAACAGGGTTAAAGGAATACTGTTTGCGCGGCGGCATGTTCAGTTCTTCGCGGATACCATTCTCACTGAATGACACCGGGTTGGAATTGGTGGGTGGAGTCGACGGGTCGTTGTCGAAGTCGAAAGGGGGGGCGTCTGTAGGCAGGCCCACCGCCTGCAGTTCGCTGTTGCGGATGAGCGGACGGGCCTTGTCGCCGTCGACACCGTCCTCGCTGTATCCTGGCAGGGTGGTTCCGGTGACCGCGTTGTACGCATGGCACAGCTCGTGATAAAGCAACGGTATGTTGGTCATTCGATTGCCGATGAACGTCGGATTGTAGTAGATCGAACCACCGTAGGCCGGTATGCCCCGTTGATTATTCTCAATGAATGACCTGGGTTCCGATTCGTTGCTCGGCGCAAACAGCCCGTTGCTCTCATCTTGCAACTCATAGATATTGATTGGGGTGCCGCCTATCAATTGCGCGGCGTACAGCGCTTGCAGCAATTGTTGCCCGTTCGGCGATTGGGCCAGCAGCGAGAGGTCATCGTTTACTCGTTGTTGAAACTGGAGGCTACCGACTACTCGAACGCCGCTGTGGATCAGAGGGTAGTAATTGATATCGGTCACCCGCGCTTGCTGGACATCTATTGGCGAGCTGTTCCCTGATGTGGAAGCGGGCACGCTGAACTGCTGCGCAGCAACAAGGATGGTGTTGGAGTCTTTGAAGACTATGTCCCTCGGCTTGAGCTGAAGTGCCAGATCCATGCCGTGTCCGGCATACATCACATTGCTGTGCGGGCCTGCCTGTAAAATATCATCGCCTGGCCCACCCACCAGGATGTTGTGCTTGCCTCCCCCTGTCAGATGATCATGGCCCTCTCCGCCATTGATAAAGGCCTGCCCTTGGGCGCCAATGACGGTATCGTCCCCCGCGCCGGAGTAGACCGTCATGTCACCGTCGGCGAGGGCAACAACCTTGTCGTTTCCATCACCTGCCTCGATATAGCAGGCGCCTCGCCGAGTCAGGATCATATCTTCGCCGGGGCCGGCGAAAATGCGCGAGTAGCCGCCTCCGGCCCAGATGCGATCACTGCCTTCACCGGCGTCGATCAGGATGGGGTGGGTGACATCGTCGGCAACATTAATTAGGTCATCACCGCCCTGTGTCCGGAACACCACGAACTGATTGAGCCCGTTCAGGGTGACATGGAAACGTTGCGTATTGACTATGACGCTGAGGCCTTCACCTTCGCCTTGCGCGGGGAGGTCGACGCAGATTCGGTCGGCTTTATCGGTGGTTGTGAACACAAGGTAATCGTGCAGTTCATCGGCCAATTCGCGCTCGACAAGCACGGTATTATCGGCATGCAGCGTGATGAACGCTAACGGCAGTTGGGCGTGCGGGCCCCTTTGGAGGTTTTTGGTGCGGTTGATGGGGTCGCTGATTCGTCCGTCAATCATCCAGACGTTATCGGGAGCGCGCGGAGCGCTTGGAAGGGTAATCTCAGACATGCTGACTCCGTTGATGATGGGAACTCTTTTGAGGTAAACCTCAAAACCATTACATCGTCGGTACATCAATCACTGGTTTTACTTATATATATGCCCTGTCGATCCAAGGAAACTCGGCTGGACAGGGCTCGGATGCAATCAGCTAACGCGCTTTTGCGGCTCGCTTTGATAGATCGCCCGCACTTTGTGCAGGGTATCGGCGCAGGTGCGCGCAGCTTCCTGACCCTTGTGCACGAAGTGCTCATAGAAGAACGTGGTGTGCTCGCTGCCGGCATGGAAGTGGTGCGGCGTCAGGGACACCGAGAACACCGGCACTTCAGTTTCCAACTGCACCTGCATCAGGCCGCTGACCACCGATTGCGCGACGAATTCGTGACGGTAGATGCCACCGTCCACCACCAGCGCGGCAGCGACGATCCCCGCGTAACGGCCGGTCTTGGCCAGCAACTTGGCGTGTAGGGGCATTTCAAAGGCGCCGCCGACTTCGAAGAAGTCGATGTCCGATTCCTGATAACCCTGGGCGATCATTTCGGCGAGGAAGCCTTTGCGCGATTGGTCGACAATATCCTTGTGCCAGCAGGCCTGGATAAACGCGACGCGCTCGCCGTGATGGTTTTTGCTTTTGCTGTCGATTGCGGTGGGTTGCATGTTCTGACTCCTGTTTAAGAAAAAAACAGGGCGTTATGAATCGAATGGGATTTAAGGGTACGCATGCGCAAACAGGCGCGCGGCCCTTAGGTGCCAATCCCGTTCTCTCTTCATCCGGACTATGACCGTCGGCCCCGGGATCACACCGGGTCTGCTGACCTTGTCGCCGTCCTGCCTGAGCAGTTCAAGGCGCCAAGCGCTCGCGGGCTATGCACATTGCGTGCAATTACCGCCGGTGGGGAATTGCACCCCGCCCTGAGAACGTTGCCGCCAGAACCCTGGCGGCGGAGAGTTTTTAACATGGTTTTTCGAAAACTGCACGGCTGCCGTCTCGATAACTTATATCGGTTTGATTGGTTGGTATTCGAATGAATGCAATAGGGGCTTGATATTCCGTGGCTTTGCCCGCAGTAATCACACACAAAAGGACTTATCCACTCCGTTAGAGGCCCCCTTCATGACCGTGATCGACCTGCGCAGCGACACCGTGACCCAACCTACCCCCGGCATGCTCGACGCAATGGCCAGCGCCGTCAGCGGCGATGATGTTTATGGTGAAGACCCCAGCGTTAACCGCTTGGAGGCCGAGTTGGCCAAGCGCCTGGGCTTTGCCGCGGCGCTGTTCGTACCCACCGGCACCATGAGCAACCTCCTGGCGTTGATGGCTCACTGTGAGCGCGGCGAGGAATACATCGTCGGCCAGCAGGCCCACACCTACAAATACGAAGGTGGCGGTGCGGCGGTGCTGGGGTCGATCCAGCCGCAGCCCCTGGAGGTTCAAGCTGATGGCTCCCTTGATCTGAACCAGGTGCTTGCAGCCATCAAGCCCGACGACTTCCACTTCGCGCGCACGCGCCTGCTGGCGCTGGAAAACACCATGCAGGGCAAAGTGCTGCCGCTGGATTATCTGGCCAAGGCCCGGGCATTTACCCACGAGCACGGCCTGGCCCTGCACCTGGATGGCGCCCGCCTTTACAACGCAGCAGTCAAGCTGGGGGTGGATGCGAGAGAAATCGCCCAGCACTTCGATTCGGTGTCGGTGTGCCTGTCCAAGGGCCTCGGCGCGCCGGTCGGTTCGGTGCTGTGTGGCTCGGCGGCGCTGATCGCCAAGGCTCGGCGCTTGCGCAAGATGGTCGGCGGCGGCATGCGCCAGGCCGGCTCACTGGCGGCGGCGGGGTTGTATGCTCTGGATCATCAGGTGCAGCGCCTGGCTGACGACCATGCCAACGCGCAATGGCTGGGCGATGAGTTACGCAAGGCCGGCTACAGCGTCGAGCCGGTGCAGACCAATATGGTGTATGTGCAGGTAGGCGATCAGGCGCAGGCGCTGAAGGCCTTTGCGGCCGAGCGTGGGGTCAAGTTGAGTGCCGCGCCGCGCCTGCGCATGGTCACCCATCTGGACGTCAGCCGGGCGCAGATCGAGCAAGTGCTGCAGACATTCGTCGCGTTTTCGCAGAAATGACAGTGCAGGCCGTCTAATTGACTGTTTCTATCACATAAACACGCTGTACCACCGGCAAAGGGCCGATATAATGCGGCCCTTTGCCGTCGCTCCGTCTGATGATGTTGCGCACTGGCCTTTGGCCGCAGCCTCCGTGGAAGAACCTAATGAAAAGCGCAGAAATCCGTGAAGCCTTCCTTCGCTTCTTCGAAGAGCAAGGTCACACCCGTGTAGCCTCCAGCTCCTTGATCCCAGGCAATGACCCAACCCTGCTGTTCACTAACGCGGGGATGAACCAGTTCAAGGACTGCTTCCTGGGCCAGGAAAAGCGCGCCTACACCCGCGCTACCAGCAGCCAGAAGTGCGTACGCGCCGGCGGCAAGAACAGTGACCTGGAAAACGTCGGCTACACCGCTCGTCACCACACCTTTTTCGAGATGCTGGGTAACTTCAGCTTCGGCGACTATTTCAAGAAAGACGCGATCACGTTCGCCTGGACGTTCCTCACCGGCGTGCTGAAGCTGCCCAAGGAAAAGCTCTGGGTCACCGTGTACGCGACGGACGATGAAGCGTATGACATCTGGACCCAGGAAATCGGTGTACCTGCCGAGCGCATGATCCGTATCGGTGACAACAAAGGCGCGCCCTACGCGTCCGATAACTTCTGGACCATGGGCGATACCGGCCCGTGCGGCCCGTGCACCGAGATTTTCTACGATCACGGCGACGATATCTGGGGTGGCCCGCCAGGTTCGCCGGAAGAAGACGGCGACCGTTACATCGAGATTTGGAACAACGTGTTCATGCAGTTCAACCGCACCGCCGATGGCGTGTTGCATCCGCTGCCGGCACCGTCGGTGGACACCGGCATGGGCCTGGAGCGGATCAGTGCGGTGATGCAGCACGTTCACTCCAACTACGAAATCGACCTGTTCACCAACCTGCTGAGCGCCTCGGCGGCGGCCATTGGCTGCGCCAATGAAGGCCAGTCTTCGCTCAAGGTGGTGTCGGACCACATCCGTTCCTGCGGTTTTCTTATCGCCGACGGCGTGCTGCCGTCCAACGAAGGCCGTGGCTACGTGCTGCGTCGCATCATCCGTCGCGCGTGCCGCCACGGTAACAAGCTGGGCGCTACCGGCAGCTTCTTCTACAAGATCGTGGCCGCGCTGGTTGCCGAGATGGGCGATGCCTTCCCGGAACTCAAGCAACAGCAAAGCAACATCGAGCGGGTGCTCAAGGCTGAAGAGGAGCAATTCTCCAAGACCCTGGAGCATGGCCTGAAGATTCTGGAACAGGACCTGGCTGAGCTCAAAGGCACCGTGGTGCCGGGTGATGTGGTGTTCAAGTTGTACGACACCTATGGTTTCCCGATGGACCTGACTGCCGACATCGCCCGCGAGCGTGAGTTGACCGTCGACGAAGCCGGTTTCGAGCGTGAGATGGAAGCCCAGCGCGTGCGCGCACGTTCGGCCAGCTCCTTTGGCCTGGACTACAACACCCTGGTCAAGGTTGACGTACCGACCGAGTTCACCGGCTACAAGGCGACTGCGGGCTCGGCCAAGATCGTCGCCATCTATAAAGACGGTAAGTCGGTCGACGTGTTGAGCGAAGGTGAAGAGGCGGTTGTGGTACTGGACCAGACGCCTTTCTATGCCGAGTCGGGTGGCCAGATTGGCGATTGCGGTTTCCTGAGCTCGACATCCGGTCGTTTTGATGTGCGCGACACCACCAAGACCGGCGGGGCTTTCCTGCATCACGGTGTGCTGGTGCTGGGCAACTTGACCGTGGGCGCACCGGTAGACACCCAGGTGGATGCCGACGTACGGCATGCCACGGCGTTGAACCATTCGGCCACTCACTTGCTGCACGCCGCGCTGCGCCAGGTACTGGGCGAGCACGTGCAGCAAAAAGGTTCGTTGGTGGACAGCCAGCGCCTGCGTTTTGACTTCAGCCACTTTGAAGCGATCAAGCCTGAGCAGATCAAGGCCCTGGAAGACATCGTCAACGCCGAGATTCGCAAGAATACCCCGGTTGAAACCGAAGAAACCGATATCGAGACCGCCAGGAATAAAGGCGCCATGGCGCTGTTTGGCGAGAAGTACGGCGACGAAGTCCGCGTACTGAGCATGGGCGGCAGCTTCTCGGTAGAACTCTGTGGTGGCATCCACGCCAACCGCACCGGCGATATCGGCCTGCTGAAGATCATCAGCGAAGGTGGTGTGGCCTCGGGCGTACGTCGTATTGAAGCGGTAACCGGTGCTGCGGCCCTGGCTTATCTCAATGCAGCCGAAGAACAACTCAAGGAAGCGGCCGGCCTGGTCAAGGGCAGCCGCGACAACCTGATCGACAAGCTGTCCGCCGTGCTGGAGCGCAACCGTGCGCTTGAGAAACAGCTGGAGCAGTTGCAGGCCAAGGCGGCGAGCGCTGCGGGCGATGACCTGTCGGCCGCGGCGGTTGACGTCAAGGACGTAAAAGTCCTGGCTGCGCGCCTGGACGGCCAGGATGGCAAGGCGCTGTTGGCCTTGGTCGATCAGTTGAAGAACAAGCTCGGCCGCGCAGTGATCCTGCTCGGCAGTGTCCATGAGGATAAGGTCGTTCTGGTTGCTGGTGTAACCAAGGACCTGACTGGCCAACTCAAAGCCGGTGATTTGATGAAGCAAGCCGCTGCGACAGTGGGCGGCAAGGGCGGTGGTCGTCCGGACATGGCGCAAGGCGGTGGTGTCGATGCCGCAGCTCTGGACGCGGCGCTGGCCTTGACCGTGCCATTTGTCGAGGCAGGTATTTAAAGCACTGTTAACCGGCCCGTGGTCTAGTCACGGGCTTGTTCAGTGCGGGTGGATTGGAAATTAGGCGCCCCTTTACGGGCTGAGGCGGCTTGGAAATGGCTTTGATCGTACAGAAATTTGGAGGCACCTCGGTCGGTTCTGTCGAAAGAATCGAGCAGGTCGCCGACAAGGTTAAGAAGTTCCGCGATGCTGGCGATGATCTGGTAGTGGTGCTGTCGGCCATGAGTGGCGAGACCAATCGCCTGATCGATCTGGCCAAGGCCATCAGCGATGATCAACAGCCGCTGCCGCGCGAGCTGGATGTGATTGTCTCCACGGGCGAGCAGGTAACCATTGCGCTGTTGGCCATGGCGCTGAACAAGCGTGGCGTGCCAGCGGTGTCCTACACTGGTAGTCAGGTGCGCATTCTTACAGACAGCGCACATACCAAGGCGAGGATCCTGCAGATTGATGATCAGAAAATTCGCACTGATCTCAAAGCAGGCCGTGTGGTAGTTGTAGCGGGTTTCCAGGGCGTGGATGAGCACGGCAACATCACCACGCTGGGTCGTGGCGGTTCGGACACCACCGGTGTGGCCCTGGCGGCAGCGCTCAAGGCTGACGAATGCCAGATCTATACCGATGTGGATGGCGTCTACACCACTGACCCACGCGTCGTGCCAGTGGCCCAACGGCTGGACAAGATCACCTTTGAAGAAATGCTGGAAATGGCCAGCCTTGGTTCCAAGGTGTTGCAGATTCGTGCGGTGGAGTTCGCCGGCAAGTACAACGTTCCGCTGCGCGTATTGCACAGCTTCAAGGAGGGTCCGGGCACCCTCATTACTATTGATGAAGAGGAATCCATGGAACAGCCGATCATTTCCGGCATCGCTTTCAATCGCGATGAAGCCAAGCTGACGATCCGTGGCGTGCCAGACACCCCAGGCGTGGCTTTCAAGATTCTGGGGCCTGTCAGCGATGCGAATGTTGAAGTCGACATGATCGTGCAGAACGTTTCGCACGACAACACCACCGATTTCACCTTCACCGTGCATCGCAATGAATACGATGCAGCATTGAAAATCCTGCAGAACACTGCGAGCGAGATTGGCGCGCGTGAAGTGGTCGGCGATACCAAGATTGCAAAGGTGTCGATCGTCGGGGTGGGCATGCGTTCCCATGCTGGCGTTGCCAGCCGTATGTTCGGGGCTCTTGCCAAAGAAGGTATCAACATCCAGATGATTTCCACCTCGGAAATCAAAGTCTCGGTCGTCCTCGAAGAGAAGTACCTGGAGCTGGCTGTACGCGCGCTGCATACGGCTTTTGAGTTGGATGCGCCGGCCCGACAGGGCGAGTGATGCATTGCCAGGAAGGCGCGGTTTACCGCGCCTTTCATTTTTTTGTGGGGTACATGGTCTTTTGCATGGGCTCGACAATACTTAGCGAGTAGGGCTACGACCTTTTGGTTGTAGGTCGA
Organism: Pseudomonas sp. NBRC 111138; assembly: GCF_001320835.1. Taxonomy (NCBI): domain Bacteria; kingdom Pseudomonadati; phylum Pseudomonadota; class Gammaproteobacteria; order Pseudomonadales; family Pseudomonadaceae; genus Pseudomonas; species Pseudomonas sp. NBRC 111138. The sequence continues at coordinate 29,798 of NZ_BCBO01000158.1, forward strand.
ATGCTTTTTTTTTGCAGACTGTTGTTCCTGAACTGAAATGCGTGAGGTGAAAGGTATGCTGATTCTGACTCGTCGTTGCGCAGAAAGCCTGATTATCGGTGATGGCGAAATCACTGTGACCGTGCTCGGCGTCAAAGGCAATCAAGTACGTATTGGGGTTAACGCTCCGAAAGAGGTGGCGGTCCACCGCGAGGAAATCTACCTGCGGATCAAGAAAGAGAAGGACGAAGAACCAAGCCTTTAATTTTTATCGTTTTTTATGTTTGCAAACGGGGAGGAACGTGGTTAATATACGCCCCGTGTTGCGGAGAGCTGGCCGAGTGGCCGAAGGCGCTCCCCTGCTAAGGGAGTACACCTCAAAAGGGTGTCGGGGGTTCGAATCCCCCGTTCTCCGCCATTATTTGCTTAGTACGTTGCAATCTGGTTTTTTCGGTAAGTTGTTGAAAATACTCGAAAAAATAGCTTTACATAGAGATTGAACGGCCTATAATGCGCGGCAACAAATGCACTCGTAGCTCAGCTGGATAGAGTACTCGGCTACGAACCGAGCGGTCACAGGTTCGAATCCTGTCGAGTGCACCATTTAAGAGTTAGTTGCAGCGATGCAGGTAGCTTGGCTTCAACCAGTTGTGATCTGGTCTAAAAACACAATCTGCACTCGTAGCTCAGCTGGATAGAGTACTCGGCTACGAACCGAGCGGTCACAGGTTCGAATCCTGTCGAGTGCACCATACAAACAAAAAGCCCGCCTAGTGCGGGCTTTTTGCCGTCTGGGGTTTGTATAGGCTTTATCCGGCGTCCTCCTTTTTCTCCCTCCTCATGTGTTTTCCCATGCGTCTGCGTCGTCGCAGTTCATAGATGCAGCCAATACTGAGCTTTGGCGTGCAAGCGCTTGTTCTTTCCAGTTTTTTAACGTTTAAAACGTCCGGGCGGTGTATCATGCGCCCGTCAGCCCCGCCGGGGCTTGTGGAATACCTCCATGGACTTACCCAGTAGTTGCTCAGTACCCCGTTTTACCAATCATGAATTGACTGATTGATCCTTCCGGCGTGCCCCGCTGCTGGGAGTGGAGTTCGCCTATGACCGAAGTAGAAGTAAAGAAAACACAAGAAAGCCTGCAGGATCGTCTGGCTCAAGTTATCGAGCTGCTGCAGCGCCAGCGCGTGGTCGAAGACCTCACGCACCGCCAGGAAGGTCCGAACCACGACCGCGTCGAAAACCTGGTTCACCGGCAAAACCTCGTCGAGTTGCAACGCAAGCTCGATGACCTGCACTCCGCCGACGTCGCCTACATTCTTGAAGCCTTGCCGTTGGATGACCGACTGACCCTGTGGCAGTTGGTGAAGGCTGATCGCGACGGTGACATCCTTCTGGAAGTATCGGACTCGGTGCGTGAGACGCTCATCGCCGACATGGATGACCACGAACTCCTGGCTGCCGCCAAGGAGATGGATGCGGACGAGCTTGCTGACCTGGCCCCTGAGCTGCCCCGTGATGTTGTCCATGAGTTGATGGAAGCGCTCGACACGCAGCAGCGTGAGCGTGTGCGTTCCGCGCTGTCGTACGACGAGGATCAGGTCGGCGCCCTGATGGACTTCGAGATGGTCACCATCCGCGAAGACGTCAGCCTGGAAGTGGTGCTGCGTTACCTGCGCCGCCTCAAAGAGTTGCCCGGCCACACCGACAAATTGTTTGTGGTCGACTATGAGGGCATCCTCAAAGGCGTTTTGCCGATCAAGCGCCTGCTGGTCAATGATCCGGAGAAAAAAGTTGCTGACCTGATGGCCAGCGATACCGTGAGCTTCCACCCGGACGAAGATGCCTACGACGCGGCCCAGGCATTCGAGCGTTACGACTTGATCTCGGCTCCGGTGGTAGATAAGAACGGCAAGTTGATCGGTCGTCTGACCATCGATGAAATCGTCGACTTGATCCGTGAGGAAAGTGAAACCGAAGTCCTCAACATGGCGGGTTTGCGTGAAGAGGAAGATATTTTCGCGTCGGTCTGGCGTTCACTGCATAACCGCTGGGCCTGGCTGGCTATCAATCTGATTACCGCGTTTATCGCTTCTCGCGTGATCGGGTTGTTTGAAGGCTCCATCGAGAAGCTGGTTGCCTTGGCGGCGTTGATGCCGATTGTGGCGGGCATTGGCGGCAACTCCGGGAACCAGACCATCACCATGATCGTGCGCGCCATGGCGCTGGACCAGGTCAGTACCGCCAATTCCTCACGGCTGTTGCGCAAGGAACTGGCTGTAGGCCTCATAAACGGATTGGTGTGGGGGGGCGTGATTGGCGTGGTGGCCTACTTGCTCTACGGAAGTTGGTCCCTAGGTGTGGTCATGACTGCGGCCATGACCCTTAACCTGTTGCTGGCGGCCTTGATGGGGGTATTGATCCCCATGACCCTGGCGCGTCTAGGTCGCGATCCCGCCATGGGTGCCAGTGTGATGATCACGGCCATGACTGACAGTGGTGGTTTCTTCATCTTCCTGGGCCTGGCAACGATCTTCCTGCTCTGACCCTTCCCGCGGGGGCAAACCTGCCCTCGCTTTGCTTCTTATTCCCAAACTCGACGCAAAAAAAGCCAGCACAGGGCTGGCTTCGGCTTTCAGGTGTCAATCAATTGGCTTCTGCGGCCGCCTCCACGTCGTGCGCGATAAGCGAGACGAGAGCATTTTGCTGGCGGTGGGAGAGCTGACGGAAACGCTGCAGCAGTTCGCGTTCGTGCAGTGACAGCTCGGGGCTGTCCAGGCGCATGCTCAACTCTTCACCCAAGGCACCTTCCTGAATAAGGCTTTGTTCCAGGCGTGCGATGATTTCGGAGTTCATGCTGCGGTGATGATTGCGAGCCACCTCGGCAATGCGTTCCCGCATTCCGTCTGGCAGACGTACGACGAATTTGTCAGCCGTACGGCTGGAATAAATTGCCTGTTTCAATGGGCGCATATATTTAACCGGTTAGTTCAGGGGAGCGGTTTCTGGAATTGGCCGCAAGATGAGTGTTAAGACAAGGCTCACGACCAAAGTTCAACGCGAATTGCAAAGAGGCCGCATCATGCCTCAGATTTGCCATTTCATTGGCGTCAATTCTGTGACAAATATTGAACCGCCTAAAGGCTTTATGCCAGTACTGATTTGCGTTTTTGCGGACTGGTTGGAAAAATTTCCCGCAGCTGCAGCGAAGCTCGGCAACCTTCGTCCAGGCCAGCGCGGAATCTGAGTCGAAGGGTGTCCTTTCTATAGGGGTATGGCCTTTTGCCCGCAAGCTTAAGGTTAGTAGCTGTTCGGCTATTTACGAGTGTCAGGCGACATAAGGTAGGGAGAAGGGGCGGCGGGGGGAGGGCTAGCGAAGGAGTGGATCGAATTTGATTCGGCGACCCTTGATGAGTGCAATTATCAGTAGGCTGCCCAGCACGGCGCTTGCGACGAAGGCTAGGGTTTGAGCTTGTTGTGAGGTGGCTCCCAGGCCTAGTGCGGCGGACATGAGGGTCAGGCACAGAAATAACCAGGCAGATTTGGACATGAATATTTTCTCAGAAAACCCAATGCTCGGCCGCTGGGGCAGATTGGGTTTCTTGGGTCAGGCGAATGGGGGGCTGGGGGTTGGCAGTCATCAGTGCGAGTTGAGGGCGCTGTTGCAGATGGTGGGGAATGGCTTGGCTGATTTGCGCGCCGTCTTCAGTATTGGTCGGCTGAAAATGAAACGTCACCACCGCGGCCAGTGCCACAGCGTTCAGTGCTAATAGAAGGGCGCTGTTCATAGTCATGGTCTCCACGGTGCCTGGAACGATTGGTTATGTATGACTTTGCAGATGTCGTGCCAACCTATTAGGCCAATAAAAACAAAGAGTTAGATTTGATTTTTGGGGTTTTGAGGTTGCAGTTTGCAATGATGGCATATTGGCGCAGTGCAATTTGCACGATGCATCTGAAGGCTTTGGTCTGCAGCGAGAGGCTTTGAATGCATTCGCAGGGATCGGCCTACATTCAAAATGCCAACGGACGACATGACAAAACCAGCCTCGGCCGTTAAGATGCACGCCGTCTGTCGCTAGCCCTTCCGGGTAAGCATTTGGTATTTGTCCCAGTAGCTCAATTGGATAGAGCATCCCCCTCCTAAGGGGAAGGTTGGCCGTTCGAACCGGCCCTGGGACACCATCTCTGTTGAGCTTTCCCTTTCCGGTATTCGCCGGTCTAAAAAAACAGTCTTTCTCGCTCCTCGCTTTCGCAGGTCTCGGCCGGGCTTCTTCCGGTTGGAGTTCGATGCATTTGTGTGGGAGGGGTATTCACGCCCCAGGGCTATACGCTTCTTCTTATATAGAAGAGGCGGCGAGGCATCCTGATTTTATAGGCGAATGTGTTTTTAACTTTTTTGCGGATAAGGGGTTGACGTTCATGGCGAT
>NZ_BCBO01000159.1:0-84776 GCF_001320835.1 Pseudomonas sp. NBRC 111138
TGTTTGTGGGTGAACTGCTGGGCAAGCTGTTGGGTATTCCGGCCAACGTCGGCGGGGTGGGTATTGCCATGCTGCTGTTAATTGGCCTGGGCAGCTACCTGAGCAAACGCGGCCTGTTTACCGGCAAGTCAGAGCAAGGCGTGAGTTTCTGGGCTGCGATCTATATCCCGATTGTGGTGGCGATGGCTGCCCAGCAAAACGTGTATGGCGCGATCAGTGGTGGGCCTATGGCGATTCTGGCCGGGACCCTCGCCGTGGTGCTTGGCTTTGCCCTGGTGCCCGTGCTGGTGCGTATCGGTAACCGCGAGCCGGTTGCGGTTGCTCCCACTAAAGAAGCGGGGTGATCGCCATGTACGAATCGATGATGAAAGTGATCACCGGCTACGGCTTGATCAGTGGTTTCGCCGTGATCGGCCTGACCATGTGGGTGTCTTATTGGATCTCCGATACCTTCACCAAGGGCCGCCTGCATGGTTCGGCCATTGCCATTTTGCTGGGGTTGGCGCTGTCGTATGTGGGCGGTGCGTTTACGGGTGGTTCCAAGGGCGTGGTGGATATTCCACTGTTGTCGGGCATCGGCCTGCTGGGCGGTGCGATGCTGCGCGACTTTGCCATTGTCGCCACGGCCTTTGGCGTGAGTGTCGATGAGCTCAAACGCGCCGGCTTCGTGGGGGTGCTGGCGCTGTTTGTCGGCGTGGGCTCGTCGTTCGTTGCCGGGGTAGGGGTGGCGATGGCGTTCGGGTACACCGATGCGGTGAGCCTCACCACCATCGGCGCCGGGGCCGTGACCTATATCGTCGGCCCGGTGACCGGCGCGGCGATTGGGGCCAGCTCCGAGGTGATGGCGCTGTCCATTGCCGCGGGGTTGATCAAGGCCATTCTGGTGATGGTGATGACGCCGTTCGTGGCGCCGCTGATCGGGCTGAACAACCCACGCAGCGCGGTGATCTTCGGTGGCTTGATGGGCACCTCCAGCGGTGTGGCGGGCGGCCTGGCGGCGACTGATCCGAAGCTGGTGCCTTATGGGTGTTTGACGGCGGCGTTCTATACGGCGCTGGGGTGTTTGTTGGGGCCGTCGTTGTTGTTTTTGCTGATGCGTGGGTTGGTGGGCTGATAGGGGATGATCGTTCCCACGCTCCGCGTGGGAACGCCTCTTGTGACGCTCTGCGTCACGGTCAAAAAGCGGACGCGGAGCGTCCTAAGCTGCGCTCCCACGCAGAGCGTGGGAGCGATCGTCCTCAGCTTTGGCGATTGGCATACATCCGACACTCCGCCAACAACGCCAGCAAGTTCGGATCGCGCTCCTTGGCTTTCAGGAACACCACACCGATCTGCTGTTGCAAACGATACCTGGGCTGCAACGGTATCAGCTTCACGCGGTTCTCATATACCGCTGCGATACGTCCTGGCAGCAGCGCATAACCCACCCCTGAACTGACCATGCTCAGCAAGGTGAAGATATCGTTCACCTGCATCGCCACCTTCGGCTCGAACCCGGCCTGATGGAACACCCGGTTGCCGTCCTGATGCGTGGCGAAGCCCTGGGTGAGGGTGATGAAGGTGGCATCGCGCACGTCGGCCAGGTCGATTTCCTGATCGCGGTCCAGGGGCGAATCGGCCGGGGTGGCGAGGAAGATGTCATCGCTGAACAGCGCGATCTGCTCGCAGTCGGGGTCGTGGGCGTGTTCGTCGAGGGAGATGAGAATCGCGTCCACTTCCATGTTCTTGAGCTTATAGAGCAGGTCGAAGTTGGAGCCCAGGATCAGGTCGATATTCAGTTCGCTGCGCCGGATTTTCAGGCCCATGATCAACTGTGGCACGGTCTTGACCGTCAGCGAATACAGCGAGCCGAGCTTGAAACGTTCGGCCGAGAACCCAGCGGCTTCGCGGGTCAGGCGCACGCTGTCGACCACGTCGGCCACCAGTTTCTGCGCACGCTCTTCGAGCACGTAGGCGCTTTCCAGCGGAGTGAGGTTGCGACCCTCGTGTTTGAACAGCGGGCAGCGCAGGGCACTTTCCAGGGAGTGAATGGCGCGGTGCACGCTGACATTGCTGGTTTGCAACTCGGCGGCCGCGCGGGCCAGGTTGCCGGTGCGCATGAACGCCAGGAAGATCTCCAGCTTCTTGAGGGTGAATTCTTCGTCGATCAGCATGGCCTTGGGCTCTTGTTCGATTGCACTCGATTGTGCCCGTAAACGCGGCTGTCGTCGCCGGAACGTCACGTGCCGCTTGCACTCTGATGCGCAAGGCTGGACGCTTGTCCGCCTGTTCTTGAGGGTTACGGGAGGTCAGTGACAGATGTACCACGGGGAACGATTCAACGCCTGGAGCCATTTGCTCGGTGCAGTCGCGGCCTGTATTGGCGCCGTGTGGATGTTGGTAGTGGCGAGCCTTGACGGCAGCCCCTGGAAGATCGTCAGCGTGGCGATTTATGGCTTTACCCTGATGGTGCTGTACAGCGCGTCGACGGTGTACCACAGCGTGCGAGGCCGGCGAAAAGCGATCATGCAGAAGGTCGATCACTTTTCCATTTACCTGTTGATTGCCGGCAGCTACACGCCATTCTGCCTGGTGACCCTGCGCGGGCCGTGGGGCTGGACGTTGTTCGGGATTGTGTGGGGGCTGGCGGTGATCGGCATCCTGCAGGAGATCAAGCCGCGTTCGGAGGCGCGGATTCTGTCCATCGTGATCTACGCCGTGATGGGCTGGATCGTACTGGTAGCGGTCAAGCCGTTGATGGCGGCGTTGGGTACGGCAGGGTTTATCTGGTTGGCGTCTGGTGGGGTGCTGTACACCGTAGGCATTATTTTTTTTGCCCTGGAGGATCGCTTGCGCCATTCCCACGGCATCTGGCATTTGTTTGTGATTGGCGGCAGCCTGCTGCATTTCGTGGCGATCATGCATTACGTGCTCTGATTGTGGGAGGGGGCAAGCCCGGCTCCCACACTTAAAGGCGTTCCAGTAACACCTGGGCGCGGCTACCGAAAATCTCTAGCAACTTGGCCAGCATATGCGGTGGAGGTTCGTTGGCACGGGTCAGCGCGTAGAGGGTAATCGGCAGCGGCGGGGTGAGCGTTCGGATATGGGTGGTGGCCGTTGAAGCACCCAATGCTGTGAACGGATCGATCACGGTCAGGCCCGCGCCGGATTCGACCATCGCGCGGGCCAGTGAATAGGTCTGCACCGAGATCGTCACGCGTGGTGGCGGGTCGACGCTTTCCAGATAACTCTCCAGCTTGGCGGCCAGCGGGTCAGCGCTGGAGAGGCCGATCAAGGGCGCGCCGGCCAGTTCGGCCAACGGCAGGGGCTGATGCCGTTCGGCATCGGGCCAATAGCCTTTGGACGCCAATGCCACCAACACCCCGTTGGCCAATACTTGAGTGGTAAGCCCCGGATGCCCGGAAAAGTTGAGCGTCAGCGCCAGGTCGATCTCGCGCATCAACAGCTTTTGCACCAGCTCGTGGCTATGGTCACTGGACAGTTCACAGGCAATGTCCGGGTAATCGCGCTTCCATTCCAGGACCGCCGGCGGTAGCAGCGCCAGCGCCAGCGCCGGGATTGCGCCGATGCGAATGCTTTGTCCCGGTTCGCGGCGCAAACTTTTCGCCAGGCGCCGCACGCCTTGCAGGCTTGCGCTGACTTTCTCGACTTCGCGTTCCAGCGCCAGGGCTTCCGGGGTGGGTTGCAATTTACCCCGTACCCGCAGGAATAACGCAAAGCCCAACTGCAGCTCGGCGTGCTGCAGCACTTTGGTCACCGCCGGTTGCGAGACGTGCAGCAACTGCGCGGCGGCACTGATGGAGCCGGTCTGACGGATGGCCTGGAAGATTTCGATATGACGCAAGCGCATGGCGAGTCCCATAACCTTTGTTTATAGGTGAGCCATCTTTATTCATTGTCGGTGACCTGTCACCTGGCTCTACGCTGAGCGCTCTTAATCAACGGTTGGGGGCTGGGATGGCCAGGCAGGTTTGCATTATCGGCGGTGGGGTTATCGGCTTGGCCAGCGCTTATGCGTTGGTGCGGGCTGGCCATGAGGTCACGCTGATCGATGCCCGTGGCACCTTGGGCAGCGAAACCAGTTTTGCCAACGGTGGGCAACTGTCCTATCGCTATGTTGCGCCACTGGCTGACGCGGGCGTGCCCTTGCAGGCAATCGGGTGGTTGCTGCGGGGCGACTCGCCCTTGAAGTTGCGACCCCGCCTTGACCCACAGCAATGGCGCTGGATGGCGGCCTTTATCGGCGCTTGCCGAGGTTCGGTCAACACGCGTAACGGTGCCCATCTTCTGCGCTTGGCTACCCTGAGTCAGGGCACGTTACAGCAGTGGCGCGAGGATGATCGCCTGGGCGGCTTCGACTGGCGGCGCAACGGCAAGCTGGTGATGTTTCGCAGTACCAGCACCTTCGAACATGCCCGCGCCAAGGTCACAAATTTCCTGCAGCAACAGGTGTTGTCGTCTGTTGAGTGCGCTCGCCTGGAGCCCGCACTGGCGGCCGGTGGCTTTGTCGGCGGCATCTACACGCCGAACGAGGAAGTGGGGGATTGTCACGCTTTTTGCCGGCAATTGGCGGCCCGGCTTGAGGCGTCGGGGCGCTGCAGGTTCTTGCTCGGGCGCAAGGTCACCGGGCTGCGCCATGCTGGCGGTGCGGTGCAGGCCATCGAACTGGGTGATGAGGTGATGCCAGTCGAGCAACTGGTCCTGGCGGCCGGTTATCGCAGCGCTGAGTTGGCACTGCCGGGGCTGTCACTGCCCTTATACCCGCTCAAGGGCTACAGCTTGAGCGCGCCGATTGGCCCGCAACACAAGGCGCCGAATGTGAGCATCACCGACTACGACCGCAAGATCGTCTACGCGCGCCTCGGCGAGCAACTACGGGTCGCGGCCATGGTGGATATTGTGGGATTCGATGCCGGCCTTGAGCCTTCGCGCCTGGCGTTGATAAAGCGCCAGGCAGTAGAGACATTTCCCCATGCAGCTGACTACGTACACGCGCTCGAATGGGCTGGCATGCGCCCGGCCACGCCAACGGGCGTGCCGCTGATTGGCGCCAGTCGCTATCGCAACCTGTGGCTGAACCTAGGCCACGGCGCGCTTGGCTTTACCCTGGCCTGCGGCAGCGGCCAATTGCTGGCCGAATTGATCGACCAGCGCACCCCTTCCATTGATATGCAGGGCCTGACGCCCCGCGCCGCTTGAGGATGCAGCCGTGACCATTACCCGAATCAACAGCAACGAACGACTCAGCGGTGCCGTGACGTTCAAGGAACTGGTGTTCCTTTCGGGCCAGGTGCCGGGCGACGGCCTGGATGTGGCTACCCAGACCCGGGAAGTGCTTGCCAGAATCGACACGCTGTTGGCCGAGGCGGGCAGCGATAAGGACCACTTGCTCAACGCGACGATCTACCTGAAGGACATCGCTGCCGGTTTTACGCCGATGAATGAAGTCTGGTCCGCATGGCTCTCGCCAGGCATGGCGCCCACGCGCACTACCTTGCAAGCAGAGCTGGCGCGGCCGAGTGTGCTGGTGGAAATCAGCGTGATTGCAGTCCGTAAATAACCTCAAAGACCCACGGAGAATAACAATGAAAACAATCCTGTTGACCGGCTGCGCGCTGGGGCTTTTGTTGAGCGCACAGGCCCATGCAACCGAAGCGCCACTGGAGGGCACTTTGAGCAAGATCGCCAGCGCCAAGTCCATCACCCTTGGCTACCGCGATGCGTCGGTGCCGTTTTCCTATGTGGGGGATAACAGTGGTAAACCGATGGGCTACTCGGTGGACCTGGCAAACAGGATTGTCGAGCGTATTCAGCAGAAAACCGCAGTGGGCGACCTCAAGGTGAAGTACAACCTGGTGACGTCCCAAACCCGCATCCCGCTGGTGCAGAACGGCACTGTCGACCTGGAGTGCGGCTCCACCGGCGTGACGGCTGAGCGCCAGAAGCAGGTGGCATTCTCCTACGGGTTTATCTATGTAAAGGGCCAGTTGCTCACGGCCAAGGACAGTGGGATCAAAGGCTTTGCCGACCTTGCGGGCAAGAATGTGGTGACCACTGCCGGCACCACCAATGAGCGCTTTCTCAAAAGTTATAACGCTGAACACAAAGCCAATATGTTCGTGATCAGCGCCAAGGACCATGGCGAAGCGTTCAAGATGCTCGAGACTGGCCGGGCCGTAGCGTTCTATATGGACGACGCGTTGCTCTACGGCGAGCGCGCCAAGGCCAAGGACCCGCATCACTGGGTGGTCGTCGGCGAGGAGCAGTCGCGGGAGATCTACAGCTGCATGGTGCGCAAGGATGACCCGCAGTTTCTCGCGGTGGTCAACGAAACCCTGGGCGAGCTGTACCGCTCGGGAGAGATCAACGGGATTTACCAGCGCTGGTTCGAGCAGCCGATTCCGCCCAAGGGCTTGAACCTGGAGTTCCCGATGACCAGCGAGTTGAAAGCGATCATCGCCAAGCCGGTGAGTGACCCAGTGGAGTAAGCCTGGGGTAACCCGATAAAACTGTGGGAGCAGGCAAGCCAGCTCCTACAGTTGATTGGGTTTACAGGGTGAGGTTAGAAGTCGCCCCAGAGTTGTTGGGCGACGGAGAGTGCGACGACGGGCGCGGTCTCGGTACGCAACACCCGCGGGCCGAGGCGAGCGGCGTGGTAGCCGGCGCCCTGGGCGGTCTCGACTTCATTGTCGGTGAGCCCACCCTCGGGGCCGATCAAGAACGCCAGGCTCGATGGCTTGGCGTGGCTGATCATCGGTTCTGCCACCGGGTGCAGCACCAGCTTCAAATCCGCCTCGGTTTGCTTGAGCCAGTCTGCCAGCAAGAGCGGGGGGTGAATCACCGGCACCGTCGAACGCCCACATTGCTCACACGCACTGATTGCCACCTGGCGCCAGTGCAGCAAGCGCTTGTCGGCGCGTTCGTCTTTGAGGCGCACTTCGCAGCGCTCGCTGAAGATCGGTGTGATGGCATTGACGCCCAGTTCAGTGGCCTTCTGGATCGCCCAATCCATGCGCTCGCCCCGGGACAGGCCCTGGCCGAGGTGAATATGCAGGGGCGATTCGGCCTGGCCGGCAAAGCTATCCGTGAGTTGCACGGTGACGCGTTTTTTACCGACTTCCAGCAAGGTGCCACGAAACTCCTGGCCGGAGCCGTCGAACAATTGCACGGCATCGCCTTCACTCATGCGCAGCACACGGCTGATGTAATGCGCCTGGGCTTCGGGCAGTTCGTGGTCACCGAGACTCAGCGGGGTGTCGGTGAAAAAGCGGGACAGTCTCATGTCTGTTCTCTGAAGAGGTTGTTTATGTAGGAGCGAGGGGGACGCCTAGTTCTTGCTCGCGAAAAATGTACATCCGACGCAGCGGTGCGCCTGGAATGCCTTCGCGAGCAAGCTCGCTCCTACAAGGATTTCGGCAATCAACCCGGATCACGGAAGCCCGGGTGAAAATCTTTGGGCACCGCCACACTGACCTTGCTGTTGGTGGCGATATCTATCCCCTCGCTGGCCACCTCGGCCAGAAAGTCGATCTGCTCCGGGGTAATCACATACGGCGGCAGGAAATACACCACGCTGCCCAGTGGCCGCAACAGCGCCCCGCGCTCCAGCGCGTGCTCGAAGACCTTCAGGCCACGGCGCTCCTGCCACGGGTAGGCGGCCTTGGTGGCTTTGTCCTGCACCATCTCGATGGCCAGCACCATGCCGGTCTGGCGCACTTCGGACACGTGAGGATGGTCGACCAAGTGCGCGGTGGCGGTCGCCATGCGCTGGGCCAGGGCCTTGTTGTTTTCGATGACGTTGTCTTCTTCAAAGATATCCAGCGTCGCCAACGCTGCCGCACAGGCCAGCGGGTTGCCTGTGTAGCTGTGGGAGTGCAGGAAGGCACGCAGGGTCGGGTAGTCGTCGTAGAAGGCGCTGTAGACCTCTTCGGTGGTGACCACGGCGGCCAGTGGCAGGTAACCGCCGGTGAGCGCCTTGGACAGGCACAGGAAGTCCGGGCGGATGCCGGCCTGTTCACAGGCGAACATGCTGCCGGTGCGGCCAAAGCCCACGGCGATCTCGTCGTGGATCAAGTGCACGCCATAGCGGTCGCAGGCTTCGCGCAGCAGCTTGAGGTACACGGGGTGGTACATGCGCATGCCACCGGCACCCTGGATCAGCGGCTCGACGATCACGGCAGCGACGGTGTCGTGATGCTCGGCCAGGGTCTGCTCCATCGCCAGGAACATGTTGCGCGAGTGTTCTTCCCAGCTCATGCCTTCGGGGCGCAGGTAGCAGTCCGGGCTCGGCACCTTGATAGTGTCGAGCAGCAACGCCTTGTAGGTCTCGGTAAACAGCGGCACGTCGCCCACCGACATCGCGGCGATGGTTTCGCCGTGGTAGCTGTTGGTGAGGGTGACGAAGCGCTTTTTGTTCGGCTGGCCGCGGTTGAGCCAGTAGTGGAAGCTCATCTTCAGCGCCACTTCGATGCAGGACGAACCGTTATCGGCGTAGAAGCAGCGGGTCAGCCCTTCGGGCGTCATCGCGACCAGGCGTTCGGACAGCTCGATCACCGGTTGATGGCTGAAACCGGCGAGGATCACGTGCTCCAGCTGATCGACCTGATCCTTGATACGCTGGTTGATCCGCGGGTTGGCGTGGCCGAATACGTTGACCCACCAGGAACTGACGGCATCGAGGTAGCGCTTGCCTTCGAAGTCTTCCAGCCATACGCCTTCACCGCGCTTGATGGGCACCAGGGGCAATTGCTGGTGGTCTTTCATCTGGGTGCAGGGATGCCACAGCACCGCGAGGTCGCGTTGCATCCACTGGTTATTCAAGCCCATCGGTGATCTCCTCGAAGCGGTCCTGCGGCGGGCGCAGGCGAAACAATCGCGCAAGCCTATGCAATGGTGGCTTGGGTCACAAGCCATTGTGGGGAAATTCGCGGTAAATGCAGGACGGTCTGTCACGTTTCCCAGGGATAGTCTTAATCCCTTGTTAATTTATGATGCCTAGCCTCGTTATCGTATTTTTCGATATTTCAAAGCAAAATTTTCCGCTTTAATTCGATAGGTAAAGCGCTAGTCTTGGGCACAGTTCTTACGGGATTAAGTACATGCAGCTACGTAATTCGCCGGCCCGCTATGGTTGGGTCAGCATGGTTCTGCACTGGGGTGTAGCCCTGGTGGTGTTCGGTTTATTTGCCTTGGGCTTGTGGATGGTCGGACTCGATTACTACAGCGCCTGGCGCAAAGATGCGCCCGACTTGCACAAGAGCATTGGCATCACGCTGTTCGCCATCATGCTGGTACGGATCGTCTGGCGCCTGGTCAGTCCGCCGCCTCCGCCGCTGGCCAGCTATAGCCGCATGACGCGGATCGGTGCCGCATTTGGGCACGCATTTCTTTATGTTGGGCTGTTTGCCGTGATGATTGCCGGTTACCTGATTTCCACCGCAGACGGTGTCGGTATCCCGGTGTTTGGCCTGTTTGAAATTCCTGCCGTGGTTTCCGGTCTACCGGACCAGGCAGATACCGCCGGTTGGGTGCACCTGTACCTCGCCTGGGTGTTGGTGGTCTTCGCTGGCTTGCACGGCGTGGCGGCACTGAAACACCATTTTATCGATCGTGATGCGACCCTTGCGCGAATGCTGGGACGCAAAGCCTGATGTTCAACCTCGACTCACAAGGAATAGAAAGCATGTTGAAAAAAACACTCGCTGCGCTGGCAATCGGTTCTGCCCTGCTGTCCGCAGGTTCGGCGATGGCCGCTGACTACGTGATCGACAAGGAAGGCCAGCACGCCTTCGTCGATTTCAAAATCAGCCACCTGGGTTACAGCTACATCACCGGTACCTTCAAGGACCTGGATGGCAAGTTCAGCTTTGACGCCGCCAAGCCCGAAGACGCCAAGATTGAAGTCAACGTGCGTACTGCCAGCGTGTTCTCCAACCACGCCGAGCGCGACAAGCACGTCAACAGCAAGGACTTCCTGGAGTCGGGCAAATTCCCTGATGCCAAGTTCGTTTCCACCAGCGTCAAGCCAACTGGCAAAAATGCTGATGGCAAGCTGACTGCTGATGTGACCGGGGACCTGACCTTCCACGGCGTGACCAAGCCGATCCTGGTCAAAGCCACGTTCCTGGGCGAAGGCAAGGATCCATGGGGCGGCTACCGTGCCGGCTTCGAAGGCACCACCAACATCAGCCGCAAGGAATTCAACAAGGACGGCATGGACGTAGGTCCACAGTCTGACAACGTGCAGTTGTACATCACGTTTGAAGGTGTGAAAGCGAAGTAATGCTTCGTATGTAGGAGCGAGCTTGCTCGCGAAGGCCGCAAGGACACCGCGTTAAACCAGGATGCCCGCGTTATCGTTGACGACCTTCGCGAGCTAGCTCCTACAGGCAAAAAAAACCCGTATCTCACGATACGGGTTTTTTTTATGCTTCGCGGTTGCGAGTCAGCAGCGCTGGTTTCTCACCACGAGGGCGGCCTGGCAGTTGATCCAACTGCTCAGGTGTCGGGAAGCGATCCGCTTTCGACTCCTTGTGGATGATCTTCGGCGCCGGGCCACCCCGTGGGTTTTGTACTGCAGGCTCGGACGAGCGAGGCTGATCGTCACGGGCAGGGCGGCGGTTGTTGCTGCGTGAATCTTCGC
Organism: Pseudomonas sp. NBRC 111138; assembly: GCF_001320835.1. NCBI lineage: Bacteria > Pseudomonadati > Pseudomonadota > Gammaproteobacteria > Pseudomonadales > Pseudomonadaceae > Pseudomonas > Pseudomonas sp. NBRC 111138. The sequence goes on from NZ_BCBO01000159.1 coordinate 10,643, forward strand.
GACGGGCCTGGCCGTCACGCGGTGCGCCATTGCGCGGGCCGCTGCGCTTGGCAGGCGGGGTACCGGTGGTGCCGCCGCTGCTGTTGCGCGGGGCGTTCTGGCGACCGCCCTGTGGCTGGCCGCTACGTGGAGCGCCTGCGCCCTGGGCAGGAGCCCCTGGGCGACGGCCACGGCCCTGGGCCGGTTTGGCCTGGGGCACGTAGTCGACGCGGTTACCGAAGTTATCGATATCGTCGTCAAGGAACTCGTCCGGGGCGCGGTCGGCCGCGGCGCGTGGTGGCTGGCTCGGCTGGCGCTGTTCGCGGGCCGGGGTGCCTTCACGGGGCTTCTGCTCACGGGCCGGGCGTTCGCCACGGCTGCTGCTCGCGGTTTTTTCCTTGCCCTTGTCCTTGCCTTTGTCGCGACGACCACCGCCACCACCGCCGCCGTTCGGGCCATCGCCCTTCGGACCACGTGGGTTGCGCGGGTTGCGCACATCCGGACGCTCGCGCGCTTCTGGCTTCTCGGCCTCCACGGCGCTGGCATCGAAGCCCATCAGGTCGCCATCGGCGATTTTCTGCTTGGTCATGCGCTCGATGCTTTTCAGCAGTTTTTCTTCGTCCGGCGCGACCAGCGAAATGGCCTCGCCCGAACGACCGGCACGGCCCGTACGGCCGATACGGTGCACATAGTCTTCATCGACGTTTGGCAGCTCGAAGTTGACCACGTGTGGTAACTGGTCGATATCCAGGCCGCGTGCGGCGATATCGGTGGCCACCAGGATACGCACGCTGCCGGCCTTGAAGTCGGCCAGGGCTTTGGTGCGCGCGTTCTGGCTCTTGTTGCCGTGGATGGCGACGGCGGTGAGGCCGTGCTTGTCCAGGTACTCGGCCAGGCGGTTGGCGCCGTGCTTGGTGCGGGTGAACACCAGCACCTGTTCCCAGGCACCCTGGGTGATCAGGTGCGCCAGCAGCGAGCGCTTGTGGCTGGCGGCAAGGCGGAACACGCGTTGCTCGATACGCTCGACCGTGGTGTTGGGCGGCGTGACTTCGATGCGCTCCGGGTTGTGCAGCAGCTTGCCGGCCAGGGCGGTGATGTCGTTGGAGAACGTTGCCGAGAACAGCAGGTTCTGACGTTTGGCCGGCAGGCGGGCGAGGACCTTTTTCACGTCATGGACAAAGCCCATGTCGAGCATGCGGTCGGCTTCGTCCAGCACGAGGATTTCCACGTGGGACAAATCGACGCTGCCTTGGCCGCACAGGTCGAGCAAGCGACCCGGGCAGGCCACCAGTACATCGACGCCACGGGACATGGCCTGAACCTGAGGGTTCATGCCGACGCCGCCGAAGATGCAGGCGCTGACGAACTTCAAGTCGCGGGCATACAGCTTGAAGCTGTCGTGCACCTGAGCGGCGAGTTCGCGGGTTGGGGTCAGGACCAGTACACGCGGTTGGCGCGGGCCGTGACGTTGGGATTTGTCCGGGTGACCGTTGGGAAACAACCGCTCCAGGATCGGGAGGGCGAAACCGCCGGTTTTACCAGTACCTGTCTGAGCCGCGACCATCAGGTCGCGACCTTGCAACACGGCGGGAATGGCCCGCTGTTGCACCGGAGTAGGCTCGGTATAGCCCGCTGCCTCGATGGCGCGGACTAAAGCCTCGGAGAGACCGAGGGAAGCAAAGGACATGAGTAATCCTGTTTTAGTTAGGGCTTGGCCCAAAGGGATAATCTTGCCGGGCGTGAATGGCGCTTAGGGGAGCGCAACCCCGTCCGGTCCTGCTGCGTCTGGCGGGCACTCCACCGGCTCGCGCGGGCTGCAAAGCTGCGCAGTAGCTGGGTTGGGTGCCGTTTTCAAGACCCGAGCGGCCGGGCGTAAGCCTGGCGGAAAGGCCGCAGTATAACAGAGCAATCACTGCGCGCTGCTTTCCTGCTGCTCAACGGCGTGTTCGGGGGCTGGTATGGGTGCCGTTTGCTCGTGCATCCGGCCATATTTGGCGCTCAATGTGGCATAGGCGGGCTCTTGCTTGAAGCGCTTGAGCTCGGCGGCAAAGCGTTGCACCAGCAGGTCCATGCCTGCGCCACGGCGTACCGCAAGAAATTGCTGCTGGCGGCTGACCACCACCGATGCCTGGCTGACTTTACCTTCCAGGCCCAGGGCCTTGAGCACGTGGTGCCCCACGCGCCGGTCAGTCACCACCATATCGACGCGCCCCAGCATGAGTTTGCCAAAGTTGGCTTCATGGCTGGGGGCGGGTTCGCGCTGGAAGGTGTTGGACTTACTGAACGCGTCGCCATAAAGGTAGCCAGGGGAAACGCCAACGGTCAGGCCGCGCAGGTCGTCGAGCGTGGCGGCGGGGTGAGGGCGTTCGTTGGCATAGAACAAGACAAATTCGACTTCCGACAACGGCTCGCTGGGATAGAGCAGCAACGCGTCGCGCTCCTGGCTGTGAAAGATATCCAGCGCGCCGTCGGCGTGGCCCTGCTCGAGCATCGCCAAGCAGCGCTTCCAGGGCAGGAACTGCCATTGCACCTCCACCCCCAGGCGCTGGAACACGATCAGGGTGGTTTCATAATCCAGGCCGGCCATGGTGCCGTTGTCTTCGTAGACATAGGGCGCCCAGGGTTCGGTGACAATGCGCAGTTTCTCGCCATGAGCGGCCAGGCTCAGGCAAGAAAACAGCACAGCGGTCAACAGCTTGAAGAGGACGGGCATACCCTGAGGTTACGACGCTCCCCGAAGAAAGAGAAGCTCTGGCACGCGCATTGGCGGGCGGTCTTACTTCGCGGGAGCGTTCAGCAGGTGTTCGTGGATCGCGGCCCGGCGCTCACCCAGAATCAAACGCACCACGGGGTTGGCGAACCAGTGTTCCAACTGGTGGGCATCAATCGGGCGCTTCTGGCGTTCTTCCTGGTTTTGTCGGGCCTTGTCCCACCAAACCGGGCCGCACGCCTGGTCGAACTCGTTTTCGTGTTCGTAGCAGCCGTAGAGAATCTCGCGGATGAACTGTTGCTGATGCTTGGGCAGCAGCAGGGTGATCAGCTTGTACATCAAACGCTGCAAACGCGGCGGGCGCGGCAGGTGCGAGGAGACTTGGCGCGTATCGGCCAGGGCTTGCACACTGGTGGGCGCGCTGGCGTGCTTGGCGATCCACGCCTTGACCTTGGCCCGGAACAGCTGTTTGCGGCTCCAGTAATGGTGGATCAGGTCCGGGCACTCGCGCACCTTGAGGGTACGGTAGGCGGCGATGGACAGGCAGAACTCTTCCAGGGTGTAGGCGCCCTGGGCGTGGGGGAACAGTTCATCCATCAATTCGATGGAGCGGTCGAGGATGTGCGCATCCTGTTGGGTCAGGCCCATGACGCCGGAGTTGAGGGTCATCATGTCATCGTCGGCCACGCCCATGTCCAGCAGGCGCTGGCGCAAGGCGGTGTAGAGGATGCTTTCGTGATTGTCGCCGTACTTGGTGTAGAAAGCGTTGCACAGCAGGGTGCCGGGCTGTACGCGTTCGAACAGGGCCATGGGCGAATGATGGAAGAAGGTGTCGGTGTCGATGAGCAGTGCTACCGGGGATTCTTGCAGCACCTGGCGCAGCACCACGTGTTTGGTACGAAAGTGATAGCCGTGGGGCTCGCTCCAGCGTTTGCGGGTGGCCTCGTCCAGCGGGCGGACGCGCACCGGCAGCAAGCGATAGGGTTCGGGGTTGTCGCTGAATACCTGAATGTCGATGTTCGCGTCCGGCGTGTCCTGCAGGAATGCCAGTGCGCTGGCGATGCTGAATACGGCTTCCTGATGGTAGGTGTCGGCGCCGAAGACCAGGTAGACCAGTTGCGGGCGGGACGTCGAGGGCACTGTATTCATGGACTGCGGGGTTCCGTGGGTAACGTAAAACGACAAAGGCCCTCGTCAGAACGAGGGCCTTGGTACAACCGGTCAAGCGTTAACGTGGCAGCTTGAGGTTGTTCCAGATGGCAAGGCTGGGTTCAGCCTGGTTCAGGGTATAGAAATGCAACCCTGGTGCACCACCTTGCAACAATTGCTCACACATCTCGGTGATGACCTGCTCGCCGAACGCCTGGATGCTTTTGACGTCATCGCCATAGGCTTCCAGTTGCTTGCGCACCCAGCGCGGGATCTCGGCACCGCAGGCGTCGGAGAAGCGCGCCAGCTTGCTGTAATTGGTGATCGGCATGATGCCCGGCACGATCGGGATGTTCACGCCCATCGCCCGTACACGCTCGACGAAGTAGAAGTAGCTGTCGGCGTTGAAGAAATACTGGGTGATCGCACTATCGGCGCCGGCATTGGCCTTGCGCACGAAGTTCTGCAAATCGTCTTCGAAATTGCGCGCCTGGGGGTGCATCTCCGGGTAAGCGGCTACTTCGACATGGAAGTGATCGCCACTTTCTTCGCGGATGAAGCTCACCAGATCGTTGGCGTAGCGCAGCTCACCGCTGGCCATGCCCATACCCGATGGCAGGTCGCCACGCAGGGCAACGATGCGCTTGATGCCGGCGGCTTTGTATTGGGTCAGCAGGCTACGCAGGTCGGCCTTGCTGTCGCCCACGCAGGACAAATGCGGAGCGGCGGGAACTTTGACTTCACTTTCAAGCTGCAACACGGTGTTGATCGTGCGATCACGGGTCGAACCGCCAGCGCCGTAGGTGCAGGAGAAGAAGTCAGGGCTGAAGCTGGCCAACTGCTTGGCAGTTGCCATCAGTTTTTCATGCCCAGCATCGGTCTTGGTCGGGAAGAACTCGAAGCTGTAGCGACGGTCTTGGGACATGGTCATACCCTTGGAAACTCGAAAGCCTGGAAGGCATACACAATCGATGCGGGTGCCTGGCTTTCTGTGGGAGCTGGCTTGCCTGCGATAGCATCCGCTCGGTGTTACTGGAACACCGAGGCGTCTGCATCGCGGGCAAGCCCGGCTCCCACAGAAGAGCCGGCGCCAGCAAGGCCGATCAGTAGCGGTAAGCGTGCGGCTTGAACGGGCCTTCAACCGTCACGCCGATGTAGTCGGCCTGGGTCTTGGTCAGTTGAGTCACCACGCCGCCGAAGCCGCGGACCATTTCCAGGGCCACTTCTTCGTCGAGTTTCTTCGGCAGTACTTCCACAGTCAGGCGCTCGGCTTTCTGGGCTGGCGACAGGTCGGCGTACTTCTGTTCGAACAGGAAGATCTGCGCCAGCACCTGGTTGGCGAACGAGCCATCCATGATGCGGCTTGGATGACCAGTGGCGTTGCCCAGGTTCACCAGGCGGCCTTCGGCCAGCAGGATCAGGTAGTCATCGTTCTGTGGGTCGAAATCACCAGCGCCGGTACGGTGAACCTTGTGTACCTGCGGCTTCACTTCTTCCCATGCCCAGTTCTTGCGCATGAAAGCGGTGTCGATCTCATTGTCGAAGTGACCGATGTTGCAGACAACGGCGCGCTTCTTCAGGGCCTTGAGCATGTTCGCATCGCACACATTCACGTTACCGGTGGTGGTGACGATCAGGTCGATCTTGCCCAGCAGGGCTTTGTCGATGCTGGCTTCGGTGCCGTCGTTCTGGCCGTTGATGAACGGCGAAACCACTTCGAAACCGTCCATGCAGGCTTGCATGGCGCAGATCGGGTCGACTTCGGAGACCTTGACGATCATGCCTTCCTGACGCAGGGACTGGGACGAGCCCTTGCCCACGTCACCGTAGCCGATCACCAGGGCTTGCTTGCCCGACAGCAGGTGGTCGGTGCCGCGCTTGATCGCATCGTTCAGGCTGTGACGGCAGCCGTACTTGTTGTCGTTCTTGCTCTTGGTCACCGAGTCGTTGACGTTGATGGCCGGGATTTTCAGCTCGCCCTTGGCCAGCATGTCCAGCAGGCGGTGTACGCCGGTGGTGGTCTCTTCGGTCACGCCGTGGACGCGGTCGAGGATCTGCGGGTATTTCTTGTGCAGCAACTCGGTGAGGTCGCCGCCGTCGTCAAGGATCATGTTGGCATCCCAAGGCGCGCCATCTTTGAGGATGGTTTGCTCCAGGCACCACTCGTACTCTTCTTCGGTCTCGCCTTTCCAGGCGAATACCGGGATACCGGCAGCAGCGATAGCGGCAGCGGCCTGGTCTTGAGTCGAGAAGATATTGCAGGACGACCAACGCACTTCGGCACCCAGAGCAACCAGGGTTTCGATCAGCACGGCAGTCTGGATGGTCATGTGGATGCAGCCGAGAATCTTGGCGCCCTTGAGCGGCTGCTCAGCGGCGTACTTGCGGCGCAGGCCCATCAGGGCTGGCATTTCGGATTCGGCGATAAAGGTTTCGCGACGGCCCCAGGCAGCAAGGGACATGTCGGCGACTTTGTAGTCGTTGAAATCTGCAGGCGTCATTACAGCGCTCATAGAGAGCCTCCATTCGTAGTGTGCGAATGGGCGCCGTTGTGCGTTTAGTATCAGGCCAGGGCAACCAGGCCGGACAACGCCCCATCCGAGCCTGACAGGTTGAACCTGCTGCAGCGCCCCTCGGACAGGTGGCGGGAGAACGGTATCAATCGAAGATGACCGTTTTGAAGCGGAGGCGATTATAGCCGTGTAAGCGGCACTTCCCAAGCCTTTCTGTCGGCGGCATGAAGATCGTTCATGGGCTTGATAGCTAATGGTTCATAGAGCTTGGGTCCTTGCTCTGCCATGATGTTGCCTATCATTTGGCAAGACGCTTTGGAGTGACCATGAACTTCCACACCCGCAAATGGGTAAAACCCGAAGACCTCAACCCCAACGGCACACTGTTCGGCGGCAGCCTGTTGCGCTGGATCGACGAAGAAGCGGCCATCTACGCCATTGTCCAGCTCGGCAACCAGCGCGTGGTCACCAAGTACATCTCGGAAATCAACTTTGTCAGCGCCTCGCGCCAGGGCGACATCATCGAGCTGGGGATCACGGCCACCGAGTTTGGTCGTACCTCTATTACCCTGACCTGTGAAGTGCGTAACAAGATCACGCGCAAAAGCATCCTGACGGTAGAAAAAATGGTCTTCGTCAACCTTGGCGAAGACGGTTTGCCCGCGCCTCACGGCCGTACAGAGATCAAGTACGTCAAGGATCAGTTCCAGGAAGACGGCCTCAGCGAGTAATCCCGCGCAGGACCAGTGAACGCTCTTCATCAACCATAGGTCGTACCTGAACATCGCCCCCCGTTCAGGTATCACCATGGCTACGCAAGAAGACGGCAAGACCCCCAACCTGTCCCAGGAAGAGCAGCAGGACGTCGACAAGAACCAGCCGCCCCGCGCAGCGGTATTGCACGAAATCATTCGTACCCAGGGCGACCAGGAGCTGGAGCGCAGTGTCGCCGCGTTGTGGTGGTCGGCATTGGCCGCCGGGCTGACCATGGGTTTGTCACTGATGGCCATGGGGCTGCTCAATTCACGCCTGCCTGAGGGCGAAGCCTTCAAGGTAATTGCCAGCTTCGGCTACTGCGCGGGCTTCCTCGCGGTGATCCTGGCACGCCAGCAACTGTTTACCGAAAACACCCTGACCGCCGTGCTACCGGTGATGAGCAAGCCAACCCTGGCGAATGCCGGGCGTCTGTTGCGGCTGTGGTCAGTGGTGCTGGTGGGCAACCTGTGTGGCACCTTGCTGGTGGCATACGTGATGCTGCACCTGCCGATCTTCGATACCAAGACCGACCTGGCCTTCCTCGAGATCGGGCGCAAGGTCATGGAGAACGACCCCGCGCAGATGTTCGCCAAGGGCATCGTCTCCGGTTGGATGATCGCCACCATGGTCTGGATGATCCCGTCGATGGAGAGTGCCAAGCTGTGGATCATCATTCTGATCACCTACTTCATGGCTCTGGGTGACTTCACCCATATCGTCGTCGGTTCAGCCGAAGTGTCCTACCTGGTATTTGCCGGCGAGTTGCCATGGAAGGATTTCTGGCTGGTCTTCGCCGGGCCGACCCTGGCCGGCAACATCATCGGCGGCAGTTTCATCTTCGCGTTGATCAGCCATGCGCAGGTTCGCAGCGAAAGCAGCCTGCCAGGTAAAAAGGCTGCGGACCCGAGGCATCCGCAGCAGATCAACAAGGATCAGTGATGCTCAGGCGTGGCCTGGGGTTCGTCCCGGGTCACGTGCTTGACCAGCTTGCCGATGCTCAACCCCTGCAACAGGATCGAAGACAGCACCACGATGTAGGTGATGCTCAGCAACAAGTCACGCTCCGGGCCCAGAGGCAGGGCCAAGGCCAGTGCCACCGAAACCCCGCCGCGCAAGCCACCCCAGGTAAGGATACGGATAGTGCCGCGCGGTACCGTGCGCCAACGGCGCAGCAACAGGATCGCCGGGGCCACGGTCAGCAGGCGCGAGAGCAGGATCGCCACTGCCAGCAGGCTGGCCGCGAACACGTGCAGCCAGTTGAATGGCAATAGCAGCAGCTCCATGCCGATCAGCGCAAACAGCAAGGCATTGAGCATGTCATCGAGCAGTTCCCAGAAACCATCCAGGTAGCGACGCGTCATGTCGTTCATCGCCAGTTTGCGCCCCAGGTTGCCGATGATCAGCCCCGCGACCACCATCGCAATCGGTGCGGACACATGCAGCTCCGAGGCCATGGCCGAGCCGCCGATCACCAGGGCGAGGGTCAGCATGACTTCGATCTGGTGCTGTTCGATGCTCTTGATCATCAGGTACACGAGATAGCCGATCAGCCCGCCAAACAGCACGCCGCCAATGGCTTCGTGGGCAAACAGCATGGCCGTGGCGCTCACGGTGGGCGTCTCACCCAACTGCGCGATACCCAGCAGCACGGTAAACACCACCACGGCGGTGCCGTCATTGAACAGCGATTCGCCGACGATGGTGGTTTTCAGCGGTTTGGAGGCATTGGCGGTCCGTAGCACGCCGAGCACCGCAATGGGATCGGTAGGGGATATCAGGGCACCGAACAGCAGGCAGTAAAGGAAACTCACGTGCCAGCCAAACAGGGCGAAGATGTAGTACGCCAGGCTGCCGATGACCACGGTGGCGATCAATACGCCAAAGGTTGCCAGCAGGCCGATGGGCCAGCGGTAGCTGCGCAAGTCGTTCAAGTTGACGTGCAAGGCGCCGGCGAACAGCAGGAACGACAGCATCCAGTTCATCAGCAAATCGCCGAAGTCGATCTGGCCGATCAACTGCTGGATACGTTCTTCCAGGCCTGGGTAGCCGAGCACGCTCAGGCCTTGCAGGATCAGCGAGAACAACAGTGCGGTGACCATCACGCCAATGGTGGGCGGCAGGCCGATAAAGCGGAAGTTCACATAAGTGAGCAGGGTGGTGAGGCAGATGAAGGCGGCGACAAGTTCAAGCATCCGGGGTCCTTGGAGCAGGGAAATATAGGCGCACGGGGTGCGTCGAATCGGTAGTTAGTATAAACAGGTGCTGTTACATGACGTATCAATTAAGGAGGTTCTGGTGGTAGCGACAGCCCTGGTGCTGGTAGCGGCGCTGTTGCATGCGACGTGGAACACCTTGATCAAGTTCAGCGGCGAGCGCCTTTTAGTCATTGCCTGCATGGACAGTGTGGCGCTGCTGTTCGTGGTATTCGCGGTGGGCTTCGTGTCCTGGCCGCCGCTGGACATCTGGCCGTGGATCATTGCTTCTGCGTTGTTTGAGTTGCTCTATCGCTATTTGTTGATCCAGGCCTATCGGGTGGGTGACCTGGGCCTGGTGTATCCGTTGATGCGCGGTTTGTCGCCGCTGGTGGTGCTGGTGCTGACCCTGGTGTTTGCCGGCGAAGTATTGAATACCCAGCAGATTCTGGGGATTCTGCTGATTCCGTTTGGCATGGTGTGCCTGCTGTGGCAGGGCGGCGGCGGTGACCGGTTGCCCTGGTCGATGCTACCGGTGGTGGTATTGATTGGTCTGTGCATCGGCTGCTACACCTTTCTGGACGGGCAGGCGCTGCGGCGCTGGTCGCATCCGCTGGATTACCTGGTGTGGCTGACGCTGATCAGCGCCTGGCCGTTTCCGTTGCTGGCGCTGGTGCGCAAGCGTGCGGCCTTCAGCCTGTTCTGGCGCACCCAGTGGCGGTTGGGCTTGAGCGTGGGGCTGTGCGTGTTGTTGAGCTACGCTTTGGTACTTTGGGCCATGCAGTTGGGCTCGATTGCCGAAGCCGCCGCGCTGCGCGAAGTCAGTGTGATTCTGGTGGTGCTGTTCGGCATGCGTTACTTGAAAGAACCTTTTGGCCGTCCACGGCTCATAGCCTGTGGGTTGGTGTTGATTGGCATGTTGGTGATGAAACTCTAACCGTCGGATAAAACTAAAAGGAATCGGTGATGACAGTCGCTTTATGGTGTGTATTGATCGCAATCTTTCTGCCGTACATTTGCACTGGTGTGGCCAAGTTCAGCACAGGCAAGTTCGGGCCACGGGATAACCACGACCCGCGTGCCTTCCTCGATAGCCTGGAAGGCGTCGCCAAGCGTGCTCATAGCGCGCAACTCAACAGTTTCGAAGTGACCCCGGCGTTTGCCGCTGCAGTCATCATTGCGCACCTGGCCGGCAACGCCGAACTGGTGACGATCAACGTGCTGGCAGTGCTGTTTATCACCAGCCGCCTGCTGTACATCATTTGCTACCTGGCGGACTGGGCGATCTTGCGTTCGCTGGTGTGGGCCGTGGGTATGGCGTTGATTGCGAGTTTCTTCTTCGTTTCGATGTAAGGGGTGTTGTAGGAGCGAGCTTGCTCGCGAAGAACGTCAACGATAACGCGTGCTTCCTGAGTAAGCGCGGCGCCTGTGCGTTTTTCGCGAGCAAGCTCGCTCCTAAAAAAAGCGCCAGTGATTGTCAGGTTCCGGCAGGCGCATCCGGCACCTGGGGCAACGCCGCGCCTTTGGGCCACAGCATCCAGATCTGCCCTTGCTGTTTCATATTCCCCGCCAACTCGCCTGCGGCATTGCCTGTGCCCCAGAACAGATCTGCGCGCACTTCTCCGGTGATTGCGCCGCCGGTATCCTGCGCGGCGACAGGGCGTGCCAGTGGCGTGCCGTCTGGTTTGGTGGTCGACAACCACAACAGGCTGCCCAGCGGAATTACCTTGCGATCCACTGCCACGCTGTAGCCGGCGGTCAATGGCACGTTCAGCGAACCGCGTGGGCCTTCGTTGCTGTCGGGGCGGGCACTGAAGAATACGTAGCTGGGGTTGCTCGCCAGCAGTTCTGGAATGCGCTGCGGGTGGGCCTTGGCCCAGGCGCTGATGGCGCCCATGGTCACGTCTTCTTTTTTCAGTTCGCCTTGTTCCACCAGCCAACGGCCAATAGGGCGGTACGGGTAGCCGTTCTGGTCGCCGTAACCCACACGCAGTTGACGCCCGCCGGCCAGTTGAATACGCCCCGAGCCCTGGATTTGCAGGAACTGCAGGTCCATCGGGTCGGTCAGCCAGGCGATCGGCTTGGCGGTAGAGCCTTGGCTGTTGAGAGTGCTGGCGTCGTCATACGGCTTGAGCACACGGCCTTCCAGGCGCCCGCGCAGGCGCTTGCCCTTGAGCTCCGGGTAGATGCTGTCGAGGTTGACGACAATCAGGTCGTCCGGCACGCCGTATACCGGCACGTGGGCGGTGGTGGTCTTGGTCAGGCTGCCGGGGTAGACCGGCTCGTAATAACCCGTGATCAAGCCGTTTGGCGTGTTGTTGGCCGAACGCAGGCCGAAGACATCCAGGTGTTCCTTGAGAAAGCTACGAACCGCTACGGCATCGCCCGGTACGCTAGCCGCTGTCGCGCAGGTCGGGCCCCAGATCGGGTCGGCCTTGAGGCGCTGGCAGGCGCTGCGCCAGGATTCAAACCCGGCGAGCAAGTCGCTGTCGGAAACGCTCGGCAGGGCTTCCCACGGTGCGCTCACATAGGTGGCAACGGCGTGAGGTTTTGTTGGCTCCTGGGCAACTTCTTTATCGGTGTCTTTACCGGCATCGCAGCCGGCCAGTAGCGCGAACATTGGCAGAGCCCAAGCCAGGCGGCGGCCCCAGGGTTTGAAGGTGACATTCATGCAAGCAATTCCTGAAACGATTGCCCGCGCTTCACTGCATCCGGGCAACCTTGTTATTAATAGGGCTATTGGTCTTTGTGGGCGGTGCGAGGATACTGGCCGCCGTTTCCCGTGACCTTGAAGCCATGATGATGTTAAAAAAACTGACCGTTGTATTGCTGGCCTGCCTGGCTTTGTCTGCCTGTGGCGGTGTTGATCCCAATTCCCCCCTGGGCCAGCGCAAGGCGATCTTCAAGCAGATGCTCAAGACCGGTGAAGACCTGGGCGGCATGCTGCGCGGACGTATCCCATTTGATGGCGCCAAGTTCGCCGAGGGTGCGGTCAAGCTGGATGCGTTGTCCCATGAACCGTGGAAACATTTCCCGAGCGTACGCGAAGAAGACCACACCAGTGCCAAAGATGATGTGTGGCAAAAACAGGCGCAGTTCCAGCAACTGGCCCGCGAACTTGAGGCGGCCACCGGTGAATTGGTGATCGCCAGCCAGGTGCAGCCTTATAAAGCCAGTAGCCTTCAACCTCCGGTGCAAAAAGTTGAAGATGCCTGCAGCGCCTGCCATAAACAGTTCCGCGATCATTGATCGGTTTTACTGGTCGAGTTCTTCCACTGCGTCCTGCAGCTCTTTACGCGAGTCGGCCAGTTTCTCCTTACGCTTGTTGATCTTGTCCGGGTCGCCTTTTTTCATGGCTTTGTCGAGGTCGGCCTGACGGCGGCTGACTTCGTGCTTGGCGTCGAGCACCTTGTTTTCACGTTCTTTCTTCAAGCCGGCATCGGTGCAGTGGGCGGTAACTTCGGCCAGGGCTTTTTCCAGGCCAGCCTGTTGCGCGCTGTTGCCGTGGGCCTTGGCTTGTTCGATCTGGCTGCTGATGGCCTGGCGCTTGGCGGCGCAGCCGGTGAGGGGTTGTGCGTCTTCGGCGGCCAACAGCGGCGTGGCCATGAAGCTCGCGAAGGTCAGCAAGGCAAAGGGGGCGAGAAATTTCATATAAGACTCCAGGTTCGCAATCAGGTGGCGGAGGGATCAAAACCCATCTATCCCGGCTCCGCGTAATGTTTCAGCCAAGGCTTGTACCTGCGGGTCGCGAAAAAAAGCGCTGAGTTGCGCCGCGCGTCCCGGGCCGATGCCATCTGAGGCCAGCCAGGCTTGAGTGTCTTTAGCGACCAGCGTCTGCCAGTCTCCTTCCAGGTTGTTGCGCGCCGCCGGCGGCACGCCTAAGGCCTTGAGCCATAGTGAAAAAGGGCGTTGCCGGGCGCTTTGAATACTGTCGAGCACCCGCGCACGGGTACGCTCGCCTAAGCCCTCAATGGTAGCAAGCTCGGCCGCATCAAGTGTCAACCAATCGAGAAAGCCTGCGATTAGACCGGCCTGGATCAATACGTTCCAGGTTTCGCGCCCCATGTGGGGCAAGGCCAGGCCGTGTTTACCGCTCAGCCAGGTGAGGCGGGCGAGCAGTTGGTCTTCGCAGCCAGGGTCCAGTTGCCAGCAGCTCAAGGCGTGGAAGTCTTGAGCGTTGGGTACCTGCACGTCCACGCGTGTCTCGTTGCGCAGGATCACCTCGTCCAGTCGCGGTATGACCTGGCCCGCCAGGCTGATCGACACATGATCGCCAGGGCGGATATCCAGGGCTTGCCAGCGTTTCAGGGAGCCGACGCTCACTCGGCTGATCTGCCGATCATCCAGCCGTACGGGCTCCAATTCGAGGATAGGTGTAATACGCCCGGTACGTCCCACCCTGAACTCGACCTTGCGCACCAGGGCCAGTGCCTTGATAGCCGGGTACTTCCAGGCAACCGACCAGTAGGGCGCGCTGGCTTGCCAGCGCTCGGCGGGCGCTCGCGCAGCCTGGTGCAGCACCACGCCGTCGCTGGCGAAGGGTAATGGCGCGTTGTACCAATGCGTGCGCCAATGCGCAGCTTCGCTGATGGTGCTGACGGGTTGGCTGTACTGTTGGCTATCGGTGAAGCCCCAGCGCGCCAAGGTGGCAAGGTGTTCGGTGAAGTCCGTCGGGCCGTCTGGCCACGCCCAGACGAACAGGCCGATCCCGGCAGCCTCGGCATCGCTCAACCGACGACGGTTCATCAGGCCAGCCACTTTGCTGCGTGCATTGAGCCCGCCCTTGAGCGATTGCACATGGTGGTTGAGGCGCCAATAGAGTTCGCCTTGCAGCACCACATCAACGGCGTCGGGCAACTGTTGGACAATGCCGGGGATCTTGACGGCGGAGGCTGACCAATCGTGGCCAAGCAGGCCGTCGCCCCGACTGATGAGCTGATGCAAGCGGCCCTGGCGATACACCAGTGTCACCGCAACGCCATCGACCTTGGGTTGGACCCAGACATCCTGTCGAGTGCTGAGCCAGTCACTGACGGCCGGCTCGCTCGGCAGCTTTTGCAGGCCAGTGTGTGCGACCGGGTGAGGTAAGGTACCGCGCGCACTGGCCAGCGGGTTATCAGGCTTGGGTGTCTGCTCGCGAGTGCATTCTTGCCAATGCGCCAGGCGTCTGCGGGCCTGGTCGTAGAGCTCATCGCTGATCAGGGCTTGGCCCTGTCGATGGTAGCTGTCGTCCCACTGCTGGATTTGCCTGGACAGGGTTTCCAGCTGTGAGTGAACGTCATCGGGGCAGGTTTCGGCCCAGGCCCAGGCTGGTACGGCGCTTATGAGAACAGCCAGTAATACGTGCATCATGAGCATCCTTGCTCGAAAAGGGGGGCCAGCCTAAGTGATCCGCGCGCCCACAAAAAAGCCCCGACCGAGCGGGGCTTTTTACCGGGTATTTCTGTTTACTTGAACAGGCCGCCCAAGGCCTTCACAGCATCATTGTTTTCAGCCTTGGCCTGCTGCTTCTGCTGCTTGGCGTCGACTTTTGCCTGGCTGTCGGCGAGTTTGTTGCAAGCTTTGTTGACCTGCTCCAGCGCAGCCTCATACGCCCGCACTTTCAGCAGATCGTTCTTGGCATTGGCCGCGTCGATCTTGGCTTGCAGGTCTTTGGGTTGCTGCTGGCAGTCGCCGGCATTGCCGCCACCGAGCTGGGCACTCAGGGCGCCGCTCAGAGCGTTCAGGTCAGCGGCCTGGGCCGACAGGGTGAACAGGCTGAGCAGAAGGGCGGCAGGGGCGAGCGTGGAAATGCGCATGAAAACCTCAATGTTCGATTGCCTGCGCGCTTATCCATCCCGGGCGGGCGCAGTGCAATATCCAAATAAGGTGAAGGGCCCGAGAGGGCGCGGATTCTAGTGGGCCATCATTTGGCCTGCAAGCCTTGGATCCAAAAAAGCCCGAAGTGGTCCTGCAGGCAACAAAAAGCCCCGCCAGGCAGACCTGGCGGGGCTCTATTTGCCGCGAACGATTACAGGCCGGCGGCGGTACGCAGGTCGTTGGCGCGGTCGGTTTTTTCCCAGGTGAAGGTGCTGAAGGTGTCATCACCCACAGTCTTCTGCGCAGGGGTGCGGCCGAAGTGGCCGTAGGCTGCGGTTTCCTGGTACATCGGGTGCAGCAGGTCGAGCATGGTGGTGATTGCGTACGGGCGCAGGTCGAAGATCTCACGCACCAGCTTGACGATCTTGTCATCGCTGATCTTGCCGGTGCCGAAGGTGTTCAGCGAGATCGACGTAGGCTGGGCCACGCCAATGGCGTAGGAAACCTGGATTTCGCAGCGCTCGGCCAGGCCGGCAGCCACGATGTTCTTGGCCACATAACGACCGGCGTAAGCCGCAGAACGGTCAACCTTGGAAGGGTCCTTGCCGGAGAATGCACCACCGCCGTGACGGGCCATGCCGCCGTAGCTGTCGACGATGATCTTGCGGCCGGTCAGGCCGCAGTCGCCCACGGGGCCACCGATGATGAACTGGCCGGTCGGGTTGATGTGGAACTGGGTGTCCTTGGTCAGCAGTTCGGCAGGCAACACATGCTTGACGATCAGCTCCATCACGCCTTCACGCAGGTCGGCGTAGGACACGTCCGGGTTGTGCTGGGTCGACAGTACGACGGCGTCGATGCCCACGACTTTGCCGCCTTCGTAGCGGCAGGTCACCTGGGACTTGGCGTCAGGGCGCAGCCATGGCAGTACGCCGGATTTACGCGCCTCGGCCTGGCGTTGTACCAGCTGGTGCGAGAAGGTAATCGGCGCGGGCATCAGTACGTCGGTTTCGTTGCTGGCGTAGCCGAACATCAGGCCCTGGTCGCCGGCGCCCTGGTCTTCAGGCTTGGCCCGGTCAACGCCCTGGTTGATGTCCGGGGACTGCTTGCCGATGATGTTCATCACACCGCAGGTTGCGCCGTCAAAGCCGACGTCGGAGCTGTTGTAGCCAATGTCGGTGATTACGTCACGCACGATCTGCTCCAGGTCGACCCAGGCAGTGGTGGTAACTTCGCCGGCGATGATCGCCACGCCCGTTTTCACCAGCGTCTCGCACGCCACACGGGCGAACTTGTCTTCAGCGATGATAGCGTCCAGCACCGCGTCAGAAATCTGGTCGGCGATTTTGTCCGGATGCCCTTCAGACACGGACTCGGAGGTGAAAAGGGAGTATTCGCTCATCTCGATGTTTTCCTGATATTTACCGATGGTGAGTGTCGCCAGCCGGTCGCTGAAAATGGCGGACCTGAATCTGGAAACCATTACGTAAACCTACATAGAGGCTTTCCCCGGGAACGAGTCCCGCAGCGGTGGCCCAACGGGCCAGATCGTCCTGTTCAAAACCCAGCCAGAGATCACCGCAGGCCTCCTTGGCCCAATTCTGGTTGTGGCTGCATAAATCCGTAACCAGGAGGCTACCGCCGGGGTGCAGCA
This sequence comes from Pseudomonas sp. NBRC 111138, assembly GCF_001320835.1. NCBI lineage: Bacteria > Pseudomonadati > Pseudomonadota > Gammaproteobacteria > Pseudomonadales > Pseudomonadaceae > Pseudomonas > Pseudomonas sp. NBRC 111138. Next base: position 27,395 of record NZ_BCBO01000159.1, read on the forward strand.
ACCCGGCCATTTGCTTGAGAGCTTCTGCCGGTGCGGCGAAATGGTGCAAGACCATGTTCAGCACCACGCAATCGGCTCGCAGGCCGGTGTCACTCAGGGCGTCGGCCAACTGCAGGCGCACATTTCCCAAGGCTTCGCGCTCACAGAGTTGGCGCGCCAGTTCAAGCATCGCCGGGCTGTTATCCAGCGCGGTCACCTGCTCGAAGCGGCGCGCCAGTTCGGGCAGGAAACCGCCGTCGCCAGGGCCGACTTCCAAGGCCGTGGCCTCTTCACTGAAGCTCAGCTTGTCCAGCAGCGCCAGTACGCTTTCGCGGTACTGTGCCAAGCCGGCGATCAGATCCTGCTGGGCGCGAAACTTATCGGCCACCCGTGAGAAAAAATCCTGGCTGGCGGCGGCGCGTTGCCCGTGCACCTGGCCGATACGCGATTGCACATCGCCGGGCAGGCACAAGTTATCCACTTCTTCGAGCAGGGCAGCGTGTAATTTGCCGCCAAGCAGTTCGGTATGGGGCAGTGCACGCCGGTAGAAAATCGCATTACCTTCGCGACGGGTGGCCACCAGGTCGGCCTGGGCCAGCACCTTCAAATGGTGGCTCATGCCGGACTGGCCGATGGCGAAGATCTGCGCCAGCTCCAGTACTCCGAAAGAATCGTTGGCCAGTGCGCGCAGTACGTTCAAGCGCAACGGATCGCCAGCGGCCTTGCACAAGGCAGCCAGTTCATCGCCGTCGTCAGGACGCAGGGAGGGCACGGGTAGGTTCATAAGGCCAGCAGTCTAGTGACGGGTGTAGATCCTCGCAAGGCCAATATCAAAAAGTTTTGATATTGAACGATAAGTGGCGGTTATAAGCCGTCGCTATAACCTTAAGACGAACCGGTTAAAGGTTTCTGCAAGGGATTGATGCCCAAAGCACAGGAAAAACGCCCTCAAGTGACTATCTGTCATTGCCCGCAGGCGGTGGCTGAGGGAAAATGCCGGTCCTTTTTTCCGTTTCTTTTCAGCAAACTCCAGGAGATCAGCGATGCCCAGCCGTCGTGAGCGTGCCAACGCCATTCGTGCCCTCAGCATGGATGCCGTGCAAAAAGCCAACAGCGGCCATCCCGGTGCCCCGATGGGCATGGCGGATATCGCCGAGGTACTTTGGCGTGACTACCTGAAACACAACCCGAGCAACCCGTCGTTCGCCGACCGTGACCGCTTCGTGCTGTCCAACGGCCACGGCTCGATGCTGATTTATTCGCTGCTGCACCTGACCGGCTACGATGTCACCATCGACGACCTCAAGAGCTTCCGTCAGCTGCACAGCCGCACCCCGGGCCACCCGGAATTCGGCTACACCCCGGGCGTCGAGACCACCACCGGTCCCCTGGGCCAAGGCCTGGCCAATGCGGTTGGTTTCGCCCTGGCGGAAAAAGTCCTGGGCGCGCAGTTCAACCGCCCCGGCCACGACATCGTTGACCACCACACCTACGTATTCCTGGGTGATGGCTGCATGATGGAAGGCATCTCCCACGAAGTCGCTTCCCTGGCCGGTACCCTGGGCCTGGGCAAGCTGATTGCCTTCTACGATGACAACGGCATCTCCATCGACGGTGAAGTCGAAGGCTGGTTCACCGACGACACGCCAAAGCGTTTCGAAGCCTACAACTGGCAGGTGATCCGCAACGTCGACGGCCACGATCCGGAAGAAATCAAGATCGCCATCGACACCGCTCGCAAGAGCGCGCAGCCAACCCTGATCTGCTGCAAGACCACCATCGGTTTCGGCTCGCCGAACAAGCAAGGTAAAGAAGATTGCCACGGCGCCCCGCTGGGTGACGCGGAAATCGCCCTGACCCGCGAAGCGCTGAAGTGGAACCACGGCCCGTTCGAAATCCCGGCCGACATCTACGCCGAATGGGATGCCAAGGAAAAAGGCCTGGCGGCTGAATCCGAGTGGGACCAGCGTTTCGCTGCGTACTCCGCCGAATTCCCTGAATTGGCCAACGAGCTGGTACGCCGCCTGGCCGGTGACCTGCCTGCCGACTTCTCGGAAAAGGCCTCGGCCTACATCGCTGAAGTCGCGGCCAAGGGCGAGACCATCGCCAGCCGTAAAGCCAGCCAGAACACCCTGAACGCCTTTGGCCCGTTGCTGCCTGAGTTCCTCGGCGGTTCGGCTGACCTGGCCGGTTCCAACCTGACCCTGTGGAAGGGTTGCAAAGGTGTCTCGGCCGAAGACGCCAGCGGCAACTACATGTACTACGGCGTGCGCGAGTTCGGCATGAGCGCCATCATGAACGGCGTGTCCTTGCACGGCGGCCTGGTGCCATACGGCGCAACCTTCCTGATGTTCATGGAATACGCACGTAACGCCGTACGTATGGCGGCGCTGATGAAGAAGCGCGTGATCCACGTCTACACCCACGACTCCATCGGCCTGGGCGAAGACGGCCCGACGCACCAGCCGGTCGAGCAATTGACCAGCCTGCGCACCACGCCGAACCTGGATTGCTGGCGCCCAGCCGACGCCGTGGAATCCGCCGTGGCCTGGAAGCACGCCATCGAGCGCAAGGACGGCCCTTCGGCGCTGATCTTCTCGCGTCAGAACCTGCAGCACCAGGTGCGTACCGACGCGCAGATCGCCGACATCAGCCGTGGCGGTTATGTGCTCAAGGACTGCATCGGCGAGCCGGAGCTGATCCTGATCTCCACCGGTTCCGAAGTGGGCCTGACCGTTCAGGCGTACGACAAGCTGACCGAGCAAGGCCGCAACGTTCGCGTTGTGTCCATGCCGTGCACCAGCGTGTTCGAAGCCCAGGACGCCGGCTACAAGCAATCGGTATTGCCATTGCAGGTCAGTGCGCGTATCGCCATCGAAGCGGCTCACGCCGACTACTGGTACAAGTACGTGGGCCTGGAAGGCCGTGTGATCGGCATGACCACCTACGGTGAGTCGGCGCCGGCGCCAGCGTTGTTCGAAGAGTTCGGTTTCACCCTGGAAAACATCCTGGGTCAGGCTGAAGAGTTGCTGGAAGACTAAAGCGCTAACGCGGTGGCCTACTGGTCACCGCCTCTACTGTAGGAGCGAGCTTGCTCGCGAAGATCGTTAACGATAACGCAGCGTTTCTGGTTTAACGCGGCGCTCTCAGGTTCTTCGCGAGCAAGCTCGCTCCTACAGTGGTTTGTGTCGCCCACAATGCGAGAACCCCATGCCCCAACCGCGTCCCTACAAAGTTGCACTCAACGGCTACGGCCGCATTGGTCGTTGCGTCTTGCGTGCTCTGTTCGAGCGAGGGGCGGCGGCCGGGTTTGAAATTGTCGCGATCAATGATTTGGCCGACATGGCCAGCATCGAATACCTGACACGCTTTGACTCCACCCACGGCCGCTTCCCTGGCGAAGTGCGGGTTGAAGGCGATTGTCTGCATATCAATGGCAACTGCGTACAAGTGTTGCGCAGTGCCACCCCCGAAGGCATCGACTGGAAAGCACTGGGCGTCGACCTGGTGCTGGAATGCTCCGGTGTCTATCACACCCGTGCCGATGGCCAGCGTTTTCTCGACGCCGGCGCCCCGCGTGTGCTGTTTTCCCAGCCGATGGCCAGCGAGGCGGATGTCGACGCCACCATCGTCTACGGCATCAACCAGGATTGCCTGACCGGCGATGAGCTGCTGGTGTCCAACGCGTCGTGTACCACCAACTGCAGCGTGCCGTTGTTGCGCCTGCTGGACCAGGCGATCGGCCTGGATTACGTGTCGATCACCACGATTCACTCGGCGATGAACGACCAGCCGGTCATCGACGCCTATCACCACGAAGACCTGCGCCGCACGCGTTCGGCGTTTCAGTCAGTGATTCCGGTGTCCACCGGCCTGGCGCGCGGCATCGAGCGACTGCTGCCGGAACTTGCCGGGCGAATCCAGGCCAAAGCCGTACGGGTGCCGACGGTGAATGTGTCTTGCCTGGATATCACCATGCAAACCGTCAGTGACACTGACGCGGCCGAGGTCAACCGAATCCTGCGCGACGCCGCCACCAGCGGCCCGCTCAAAGGTCTGTTGGCCTACACCGAGTTGCCCCACGCCAGTTGCGATTTCAATCATGACCCGCATTCGGCGATTGTCGATGCCAGCCAGACCCGCGTTTCCGGCCCCAGGCTGGTGAACATCCTGGCCTGGTTCGACAACGAATGGGGCTTTGCCAACCGCATGCTGGATGTTGCCGAACACTATCTGCACATCGCTTCTAAACAACCTCAACAGTAATTCAGGAACTGCGACCCATGACCGTGTTGAAGATGACCGACCTCGATCTGCAAGGTAAGCGCGTACTGATCCGCGAAGACCTCAACGTCCCCGTCAAGGACGGTGTTGTCACCAGCGATGCGCGAATCCTGGCCTCGCTGCCGACCATCAAGCTGGCCCTGGAAAAAGGCGCGGCCGTGATGGTCTGCTCCCACCTGGGTCGCCCGACCGAAGGTGAGTTCTCCGCCGAAAACAGCCTCAAGCCGGTCGCCGAGTACCTGAGCAAGGCCCTGGGCCGTGACGTGCCATTGGTCGCAGACTACCTGGGCGGCGTGGACGTGAAAGCCGGCGATATCGTGTTGTTCGAAAACGTGCGCTTCAACAAGGGCGAGAAAAAGAACAGCGACGAACTGGCCCAGCAATACGCCGCCCTGTGCGACGTGTTTGTGATGGACGCGTTCGGCACCGCCCACCGCGCCGAAGGTTCGACCCACGGCGTGGCCAAGTTCGCCAAGGTCGCCGCGGCGGGCCCGTTGTTGGCTGCCGAGCTGGATGCGCTGGGCAAGGCCCTGGGCGCTCCGGCCCAACCGATGGCGGCCATTGTTGCCGGCTCCAAGGTATCCACCAAACTGGACGTGCTCAACAGCCTGAGCCAGATCTGCAACCAACTGATCGTCGGCGGCGGCATTGCCAATACCTTCCTGGCCGCTGCCGGCCACCCGGTGGGCAAATCCCTGTACGAGCCAGACCTGCTCGACACCGCCCGCGCCATCGCCGCCAAGGTCAGCGTGCCGTTGCCGGTGGACGTGGTGGTTGCCAAGGAATTCGCGGAAAGCGCCGCGGCGACCGTCAAGCTTATCGCTGACGTGGCCGACGACGACATGATCCTGGACATCGGCCCGCAAACGGCAGCCAACTTCGCCGAGCTGCTCAAGGCATCCCAGACTATCCTGTGGAATGGCCCGGTGGGCGTATTCGAGTTCGACCAATTCGGCAACGGCACCAAAGTGCTGGCTAAGGCGATCGCTGAAAGCTCGGCGTTCTCCATCGCTGGCGGTGGCGATACCCTGGCGGCAATCGATAAATATGGTGTGGCTGATCAGATCTCCTACATTTCTACCGGTGGCGGCGCTTTCCTCGAGTTCGTCGAGGGCAAGGTGTTGCCAGCCGTGGAAGTGCTGGAAACCCGAGCCAAAGGTTAAGGCTCGCGTGATCAGGAAAAGGAGCGTTCCCATGATCAAGTCGTTGGCACTGGTGATCGCAGCGGGCCTGTTGGCCGGCTGCGGCAGCACACCCAGCGCGGCGCCGGAGGCGGATAACGCCAAGGCACCGTTGAGAAAAAGCTGTTACCAGGCTGACTGGCAAGCCGAGACCATGCCGGTGATCAACAAGCGCATCGGCAACGAACGGCTGGAGAAATACGACTCCGCGCCCAACGGTCAGGAACAGGGTTGCCCATGACGGGTCTGATCCACTAACCGATAGCAACGGTGGCCCCAGGTCGCCCTGCGAGGACTGGCAATGAAAGGCGTTTTCGCCCTGGCAGCCCTGGCCCTGTTGGCCGGCTGCAGCAGCATGAACCTGTTCGACAAGGCAGAGCCAGCCGACAAATGGACCACCTGGACCTGCGACAGCAAAGCCGAGGTCAACTGGCGCTTTGCCAACCAGGCCCGCTCCGAAGTGGATGTTCGCCTCGGCGGTTCGGACCAGGTTTATCGGCTCAAGCAAGAGGTAGCCGCTTCGGGCGTGCTGTACAGCGACGGCCAGTTGGCGTTTCACACCAAAGGTGAGGAAGGCCTGGTTTACTGGGTAGCGACGGATGATTTGATTGGGCGCGGCTGCAAAGCCAACTGAGAATACGATCTGAAGTCCAATGAGATCAAAATGTGGGAGCTGGCTTGCCTGCGATTGCGGTGGGTCAGCAAAGCCAATATCGACTGGTTCTCCGCCATCGCAGGCAAGCCAGCTCCCACATTGACCTGCTTCACAGTGGCACTAGCGCTAAGCCACACCAGCAATAACGATTCAGCAGCTCAAGCTCAACCCCTTGATCTGCAATAACTTGAATAGCAGCCGCCGCTACGGCAGGCTTGCACGATTAACGACCCTCGACCGGGAGAGACAACACAATGGCACTTATCAGCATGCGTCAAATGCTGGACCACGCAGCCGAGTTCGGCTACGGCGTCCCAGCCTTTAACGTCAACAACCTTGAGCAGATGCGCGCCATCATGGAGGCCGCTGACAAGACCGACTCCCCTGTGATCGTCCAGGCTTCGGCCGGTGCGCGCAAATACGCTGGCGCCCCGTTCCTGCGTCACCTGATCCTCGCCGCCATCGAAGAATTCCCGCACATCCCGGTGTGCATGCACCAGGACCACGGCACCAGCCCTGACGTGTGCCAGCGCTCGATCCAACTGGGCTTCAGCTCGGTGATGATGGACGGTTCCCTCGGCGAAGACGGCAAGACCCCAACCGACTACGAGTACAACGTACGCGTCACCCAACAAACCGTGGCCATGGCGCACGCCTGCGGCGTTTCGGTTGAAGGCGAGCTGGGCTGCCTGGGTTCGCTTGAAACTGGCATGGCCGGCGAAGAAGACGGCATCGGCGCCGAAGGCGTGCTGGACCATAGCCAGATGCTGACCGACCCGGAAGAAGCCGCCGATTTCGTCAAGAAGACCCAGGTCGACGCCCTGGCCATCGCCATCGGCACCAGCCACGGCGCCTACAAGTTCACCAAGCCACCTACCGGCGACGTGTTGGCCATCGACCGCATCAAGGAAATCCACAAGCGCATCCCCAACACCCACCTGGTGATGCACGGTTCTTCCTCGGTACCGCAAGAGTGGCTGGCGATCATCAACCAGTACGGCGGCGACATCAAAGAAACCTACGGCGTACCGGTTGAAGAAATTGTCGAAGGCATCAAGTACGGCGTGCGCAAGGTCAACATCGACACCGACCTGCGCCTGGCATCCACCGGTGCGATGCGTCGCCTGATGGCCACCAACCCGAGCGAGTTCGACCCACGTAAATTCTTCGGCGCCACTGTGACGGCGATGCGTGATGTGTGTATTGCGCGTTATGAAGCCTTTGGTACTGCGGGTAATGCTTCGAAGATCAAGCCGATCTCGTTGGAAGCGATGTACCAGCGGTATTTGAAAGGTGAGTTGAACGCTAAGGTGAACTAAGCCTCAAGTGTTAATAAAAGCCCGCAGCGATGCGGGCTTTTTTATGGACACCATTTAATCAACTTGCAGATGAAGCGCCGAAACCACGGCGTTCTTTGGCTTGTCGCAACGGTGCTGTAGCACCCACACCGGACCTTTAGCCGACGCACGGTCAATGTGGGAGCCGGGCTTGCCCGCGATGGCAGTGTGTCAGGCGCCGAGGATATTGGCTGATACGCCGCCATCGCGGGCAAGCCCGGCTCCCACAGGGTGCAACGGTGTGTTTAAGACTTTGGGTTTATCTGGGAAAAATCCTGTGTCTCACGGGACGATTCACTCGTGATCAATATCCAATTTCGCAAACGTCACCCGCGCACCCTCATTGGTGTCGCCCGTATTGTCCTGCACATACACCCCCGCCTTGAAGTACAACGGCTTGTCGCCCCATGCCGCGCCAATCCGTTCATTCCACTCACTGTCAGCGGCATACACGCTCAGCAGCCCGGCTTTGTTGAGGTTGATCACGTAGGTGAAGCTCTTCTGCAGTGGCACATTGGAGGCGACGATGATCACCTGGCTTTCGGCCTCGTCCGGGCGCATGCGCACTTTGGCGACGATGTTGCCGGTCTGGGTTTTCTCCTTGAATTGGTACTCCAGCTTGATCAGCGGTTTCTGGCTGTCGTAGGCATGGATCTGGCCGATCACGATCTTGCCGGAGGAGGGCACCTGGTTGACGGTGAGGGTGGCGCGCAGGAAGTTGTCGGCCTCGGGGTAGGTCCAGTTACGCAGGCGGCCGTCGGCGTAGGTTTCGCGCAGTTCGCTGCGTGGGTAGATGGCGTTTTCGGTGCGCGAGCCCGTCACAGGTGTCCAGAACTGCACGTCGCTGCCTTCGGCCTGGAAGTATTGATCGTTGAAGCCGCTCAGCAGCCTTGGCGTTTCAATGGTCGTGGGTGGGGAGCCGACCGGAATGCTCAGGTTCCAGGTGGAAAGGTCGATCATGGTGTTGGCCTTTTTACAGAGGGTGTAGGCATTGGCCCAAAGGGCCTTCCAGGTTCTTTATAGGCCGTGCTGGTGAGATTGTTAAACAATTGCTGGCAATTTATTGGCGTCAGCTAAATGTCAAAAAGCCATGTCGCCCGTGAACCGCGGGCTACAGGGCCTTACCGTTAGTCGGCTTCCTGGCCTTTGGCACAATGAGGGCACCCACGTCACTTCTGCTTTTTTGGCCGCGCGGCTAGAGTGAGCCCTCAGTGTTTATCCGGCCTTGGTAGCAAAAGTGACCGGTGCAGCTCCCTAAGGAAGAGACGTAGCATGGATGGCGCTCCACAACACGACGATGCAATTTCGGTTCTGTTGGTGGTCGATGACTACCCGGAAAACCTCGTCAGCATGCGTGCGCTGTTGCAGCGTGACGACTGGCGGGTGATAACCGCCGCGTCTGGCCTGGAAGCCTTGGAGTTACTGCTGGCCCACGAGGTCGACCTGGTGCTGCTGGACGTGCGCATGCCGGGCATGGACGGTTTCGAGGTGGCGCGCCTGATGCGTGGCAGCCAGCGTACGCGCATGACGCCGATTATCTTTCTGACGGCCACCGCCCATTCGCCCGACGCGGTGCTGGAAGGCTACGCCAGTGGTGCGATCGACTACCTGTTCAAGCCCTTTGACCCGCACATCCTCAAGCCCAAGGTGCAGGCCTTGCTCGAGCACCAGCGCAATCGCCGTGCCTTGCAGCGCCTGAGCCATGACCTGGAATTGGCCCGCGCTTTTAATGCCTCGGTGCTGGATAACGCCGCCGAGGGCATTCTGGTGGTGAGCGAAAACAGTGTGATCGAGTATGCCAACCCGGCCATTTCCCGGCTGTTGAATGCAACGATGGCTGAGTTGCAGGGCGAAAGTTTCCTCAGTTTCCTGCAAAAGCCCCATGTGCCAGCCTGGTTGGGCTTTCCCATGTACGAGGCATATCGCCGGGGCGAGACGTGGCGCCAACACGATGCCATTTTGCGCACCGGTCGGGGCCAGCAAGTGCCGGTAGCGTTGTCCTGCGCGCCTTTGCCTGCGGAGCAGAAGGCAATGGTGGTGACGGTGCTGGACATGTCTGAAGTGCGTCACCTGCATCAGCAACTGGAATTCCAGGCCGTGACCGACCCGCTGACCGGGCTGCTGAACCGGCGCGGTTTCCATCAGGCGATGGAGAATACGTTGCTGCGCAGCGAACGTAGCGAGCAGGCGCTGGTATTGCTGTACCTGGACCTGGATGGCTTCAAGCGGGTCAACGATACGTTGGGCCATGACGCCGGGGATCGCGTGCTGCGTTGGGTTTCGGAGCAGATGCAAGCATGCCTGCGTTCCTACGACATTCTCGGGCGCATGGGTGGGGATGAATTCACCGCGTTGCTGGAGCTGGAGTTTCCCGAGCAGGCCGCGAAGATCGCGGAAAAGCTCATCGAGCGGGTATCGGTGTGCCAGCAGGTCGATGGTCTGGAGGTGATGCTTGGGGTCAGTATTGGCATCGCGACGTTCCCGGATTGCGGCTCGGACTTGAGCGGCCTGCTACGGGCCGCGGACATTGCCATGTACGAAGCCAAGCGCGCCGGCCGTCAGCAGTATCGTTACTACGACCAGGAAATGAACGGCCGCGCCCGCTCGCGGTTGATGCTGGAAGACAGTGTACGTACCGCCATCGCCAACAAGGATTTCACCTTGGTGTACCAGCCTCAGGTCTCTCTGGAAGACGGGCGTTTGCGCGGCGTCGAAGCGCTGTTGCGCTGGCAGCATCCCAGCGTCGGCGATGTGCCGCCGGGCCTGTTCTTGCCACTGCTGGAAGAGGCGCGGTTGATCAACCAGTTGAGTGCCTGGATCTACCAGCAAGTCGCCGCCCAGCGCCAGGCCTGGCAAGCCACCTTCGACCCCGAACTGGTGTTGAGCGTGAGCCTGAGCAGCAGCCAGTTCAACATGCCCAACCTGGCCAACCAACTGCAGCAGATGCTGGAGCGACATGGGTTACAGGCGCGACAACTGGAGGTGGAAATCGGCGAAGACTGCTTGATGAGCAATCTCGCCGAGTCCACCAAGCAACTCCAGTTACTGCGCCGGATAGGGGTGCGGATTGCCCTGGACGATTTTGGCTGCGGCCAGTGCTCCCTGGCCCATTTGCGCGACTTGGCGTTCGACACCCTCAAGCTTGACCCTCAACTGGTGGCGCGCCTGCCTGGCTCGGTGCGGGATGCGGCGATGGCGCGCAGCATCATCCAACTGTGTGAGCATTTTGGTGTGCTGGTGATCGCCGAAGGCGTGGAGACCCTTGAGCAAACCCAGTGGCTCAAGGCCAATGGCTGCGCCCATATCCAGGGGCCGTGGGCTGCGCTGCCGTTGATGGCCGAGGACGTTGCCGGCTGGTCGTACCCTCGCGCGCTTTGAATTCGCTACACTGGCGCCCGTCCCAATTGCGTTGCAGAGCCCATGACCGCGTTGAAATACCTCCAGGCATACCCCGCCGCGCTCCAGGAGCAAGTGCGCCAACTGATCGCCAAGGACCAGTTAGGGGCTTACCTGGACCAGCGTTACCCCGAACGCCATGCGGTGCAGAGCGACAAGGCCCTGTACGCCTATGCCCTGGCCTTGAAGCAGGAGCACCTGCGTAACGCGCCGTCTATCGACAAAGTGCTGTTCGACAACCGCCTGGACCTGACCCATCGTGCCTTGGGTTTGCACACCACGATTTCCCGGGTGCAGGGCGGTAATCTCAAATCCAAGAAAGAAATCCGCATCGCTTCGCTGTTCAAGGAGGCGGCCCCGGAGTTTCTGCGCATGATCGTGGTGCACGAGCTGGCGCACTTCAAGGAATCGGACCACAACAAGGCGTTCTATAAACTCTGCCAATACATGATGCCGGGCTACCATCAGGTGGAATTCGACCTGCGTGTGTACCTCACCTGGCGCGATTTGCAGGGCAAGCCCTAACCCCAAGGCGACTGACCATGGATGTGAGCAAGACCAAAAGCAGCTTCTACCGCCGCCTGTACGTGGCGTACTTGATCGACAGCCAACTGGCCAGCAGCGTCCCGGCGCTGACCGAGGCCACCGGCATGCCTCGGCGTACCGCCCAGGACACCATTGCGGCGTTGGCCGACCTGGATATTGTGTGTGAGTTCGAGCAGGAGGACGGTGCGCGTCACCATGCCGGGCGCTATCGGATTCGGGACTGGGGGGCGATTGATCGGGGGTGGATCGAGGCTAATCTGGCGTCGATCAAGCAGGTGTTGGGCTATCCCTGAAGGTCGGCTTTGGCAGGACTGACGCTATCGCGGGCAAGCCCGCCTCCCACAGTCCAATGTGGGAGCTGGCTTGCCTGCGATGGCGCCCTCAGACGCGCCGCATACCAATATGTGGAATATCATCTTCCAGGTATTCCTCACCCGCCACCACAAACCCATATCGTCCGTAATACCCCTGCAAATGCGCCTGGGCCGAGAGAAAAATCGGCGTTTGCGGCCAGATATCCTCAATGCGCTCAAGCGCCTCCTCCATCATGTGATGCCCCAGCCCGGTGCCCCGTGCCGCTGGCGAAACGATGACGCGACCAATCACCACATCGCCGCCCTGGGACTCCGGGTCCAGCAGGCGCAGGTAAGCCAATAGCTCATTATCTTGCCAGGCCATCAGGTGATGGGTGTCACCCGCCAGGTCCTGCCCGTCGATGTCCTGATACGCGCATTTCTGCTCGACGACGAATACCTCGCTGCGCAAGCGCAGGACGGCATACAGCTGGTCCTTGCCCAAGTCGTCGTGATGTTTGCAAATCCAATCAACCGTCATGATGTGTGCTCTTGTAAAGACGTGCCTGGATAGTAAGCGCGGCGGGCGCTGCTGTCTAAAATTGGCAAATGTGTGAATGGCGTCAATTTGCCATCATTGAGTGCGTGCGCTGCTGGTTGCTTTGTGTAATCTGCAATGCAGGCTCATTGATGAGCTACTGTTATCAGGCCACCGCCTGCCCGCCAAGGACTTTGAGCATGCCGAGATTGACTCGTGCCGTTGCTTTGATCGCAGTGCTGCTGCTGGCCCAGCCGGTGCTGGCACAGCGTCTGCGTCTGGTGGCGGATGGCTGGCCGCCCTTCACCGATGCCACCTTGATCAATGGCGGTTTGGCCACGGATATCGTCAGCACGGCCCTGGCCCGTGCGGGGTACGCCAGTGACTTTGAGCAGGTGCCCTGGGCCCGTGCGCTCAAGGGCGTGGGCGATGGGCGCTACGATGTGCTGATCAACGCCTGGTACGACGAAGCCCGCACGCAGTTTGGCCAGTTTTCTGCTGAGTACCTGCTTAACCGTGTGCGCTTTCTCAAGCGCAGCGACGATGACATTGTTTATCACAGCCTGGCCCGACTGCACGACGAGACCATCGCCGTGGTACGCGGTTACGCTTACTCGGCGGCGTTCGATCAAGACTCCCAGCTACAGAAAGTACCCGTGCACAACTTCGCCATGGCGGTGCGCATGCTCGCTGCGCGGCGTGTGCGGTTGACGCTGGAGGACGAATACGTAGCGCGTTATTACCTGGCTCGGGAGTCGCCGCGGGTGCGCAATGCGGTGGCGTTTGTGGGCAAGCCGTTGAGCGAGAACAGCCTGCACATTCTGGTCAGTTTGAAGAACCCCGAGCACGCGCAGATTGTCGCCAGCTTTGATCGGGAGATTGCCAGGATGAAGGCTGATGGCAGTTATGCGCGCTTGATGAAGGCGCATGGGATGTAGCGTGCTTGTGGGCCTCATAGCGGGCAAGTCCGGCTCCCACATTTTGCCCGCATTCTTATGTTGGAACTCGGTCAAATGTGGGAGCTGGCTTGCCTGCGATAGCGGTCTAAGCCGCACCGGTATCCTTGATCAGATGCGCCGCCAACGTACGCAACGGCCCCAACTGCCGGCAGATCAACGCCAACTGCGTCTGCACCAACCGCTGCGCCTCATCGATCTCATCGGGCATTTGCTCCAGCTCTGCCGCCAACCCTTCCTCGGCATCACTCTGGATCGCAATCGACTGTTTGTTGGCCAGGCCCGTGGCAATCTCATCGATGCTCGCCGCCAGGCTGTTGCCCGCGCCTTCGATCAAGTGCTCGCGCACGTCGGCCGGTAACTGAGTATCGCGGTGCGCACCCAACCCCGACAAATAGCTGAGCAAGGTGTGAGACAGCACCAGGAACCGAAAACCCACGTCGGCTTCCTTACGAAAGTGCCCCGGCTCCATCAGCATATTCGCCAGGGTGGTGGACAGCGCGGCGTCGGCGTTGTGGGCGTTGCGGCGGGCCAGGCGGTAAGCCAGGTCGTCGCTCTTGCCGGCGGCGTATTGCTGCATGATCTGGCGCAGGTAGATGCTGTTGCAGGTCAGGGTGTTGGCCAGCACTTTGTTCAAGCGCCGGCCTTGCCAGTCCGGCAGGAACAGGAATACCGCCAGGCCAGCGATCAGGCTGCCGAGCAAGGTATCGAACAGGCGTGGCAGGAACAGCCCGTAGCCATCACCCACCTGGTTGAAGCAGAACAGCACCATCAGGGTGATCGCAGCCGTCGCCAGGGTGTAGCGGGTGGTGCGGTTGATAAAGAACACCAGGCCGGCGGCGATAGCGAACATCGACTGCACCACCGGGTTGGGGAACAGATCGAACAGCGCCCAGGCCACGGTGAGGCCGATGGCGGTGCCGATAATCCGCTGGCCGAGCTTGCGCCGGGTGGCGCCGTAGCTCGGTTGGCAGACGAACAGGGTGGTGAGGATGATCCAGTAACCCTGGGACGCGTGGATAGCGTGCAGGGTGGCGTAGCCGACGGTCAACGCCAGGGACAGGCGAAGGGCATGGCGAAACAGCAGCGAGGTGGGTGTGAGTTGGGTGCGCAGGCGTGTCCACATTTCCTTGAGGTTGCGCGGGGCGCGGTCCAGCAGGTTACTGTCGGTGGCGTCCGCCAGGGCATCGGGGTTGCTGGCATCGCCAAGCAGGCGGTCGAGTGTGGACAGGTTGGCCGCCAAGGCGCGCAATGAACGCAGCAGGCCGCGCCAGGCCGGGTTGCTCTGGATGCGCAGATGCTCCAGGGACGCGTTGAGGTCGCCCAGGGCCTGGGCAAAACTGTCGTCATAGATGAACGGTTGGCGCAGTTGGATCGACTCGGCCAGGGTCTGGCAGGCCTTGCCTTGCTGGCGCAGCAAGCGCTGGCAGCGAAACAGCACATCGCTATGGAAGAAGGCTTCAGTGAGGGCGTTGTAGGGGTAGTGGGAGGAACTGGCGCGCTCGTGGATGTCCTGGGCCAGGAAGTACAGTTTCAGGTAGCGGCTGACCTTCGAGCCCGGTCGCCCATTGCCGACGCGGTGCAGGATGATTTCCTTCGCGGCATTCAGCGCAGCCACTACCCGGCCATTTTGCTGGGCCAATTCCAGGCGCCGCGCTTCCACGTCCAGCTGCCGGATCGGTTCGAACAACGATGACTTGAGCTTGAGGTAGCGCCCCAGCTCGCGGAACAATCGCGCCAGGCTCTGCTGTACCGGCTGGTTGGAAAACAGCGCCTGCCACAGTACGGACAACACACCGTACCAGGCGGCACCGGCCACCAGCAGCAGCGGCTCATGCCAGAAATCCGTGACGGCGCCACCGCGCTGGTCCACGCCGATCATGGTGTATACCGACAGAATCAAGGTGGCCGAAGCAATCGCGCCATAGCGTTCGCCCAGTGCGCCGAGCATGGTCAGGCCGAAACTGGCCAGGGCCAGGGCGATGGCAAATATCCAGGGGTAAGGGAACAGCAGCTCCACCGACAGCGCGGCAATGCTGAAACACACCAGTGTCACCGCCAGCGCGTTGAGGCGGCCTTGCCAGCTGTCATCGGTCTCGGCCAGGGCGCTGGCGATAATCCCCAGGAAGAGCGGGATCAGCAGCGTCATTTCATCCTGGTACCAACACAACGCCATGCTGCCGGTGAGGGCGATGAACACCCGTACGCTGTAGCTGAATTTATCCAGCGCCCACAGGCGCCGCATGGACTGCTTGAACGAGGTCGATGACATGAAGTCTGGAGTCTTCCGGGACGTTGTCGCTAAATTGAGCCAGTAATGACGCCACGGCAAGCGTAGCGATCACATCGGACAGCAAAATTTTCAGTATCACTGCAAAACCAATGTGGGAGCGGGCATGCCTGCGATAACGATGTGGGATTCACTGCCGCTATCGCAGGCAAGCCAGCTCCCACAGGGGATTGCATCTCAAGGTGCACGTCAGGCGTATTGCGCGGCCGCGTAGCCCGAGGCCCACGCCCACTGGAAGTTGAACCCGCCCAGGTGGCCGGTCACGTCCAGCACTTCGCCGATAAAGTACAGGCCGGGGCTTTTCAGCGATTCCATGGTCTTGGAGGACACTTCCCGCGTATCCACCCCGCCCAATGTTACCTCGGCGGTGCGATAACCCTCGGTGCCGGCCGGTACCAGTTGCCAGCTCCCCAGCTTTTGCGCGATATCGGCAATTTCAGCGTGGGTGTACTGCTTCATAGGCTTGGATTCGAACCAGCTTTGGGCCAGCAGGTTGGCCATCTTCTTGGTGAAGATCTCACCCAACAGGGTTTTCAATTCGCTGTTGGGGTGTTCGGCCTGTTGCTGTTGCAGCCAGGCATGGGCGTCGTGGTCGGGCAGCAGGTTGATTTCTACCGTGTCGCCGGAGTGCCAATACGAGGAAATCTGCAAAATCGCCGGCCCGCTCAGGCCTCGATGGGTGAACAGGATATTCTCGCGAAAGCTCTGGCCGTTGCAGCTCACCAGGCAGTCGACCGAGGTGCCGGACAACTCGCCGCACAACTCCTTGAGCTGGTCGGTGATGGTGAACGGCACCAGCCCGGCGCGGTTCGGCAGCAGTTCATGGCCGAATTGCCTGGCCACTTGGTAGCCGAAACCGGTGGCGCCCAGCGTCGGGATCGACAAGCCGCCAGTGGCGATCACCAGGGATTCACAGCGCAGCTCACCCAGGGTGGTTTGCAGTTGATAGCCGCTTTCGAGCTTGGCGATTGCCTCGATGGAAGTGTCCAGGTGCAGGCTCACGCCGGTCTGGATGCACTCGTCGAGCAGCATGCCGAGGATGTCGCTGGACTTGTTGTCGCAGAACAGCTGGCCGAGTTTCTTCTCGTGGTACGGCACGCCGTGCTTGGCCACCAGCCCGATGAAATCCCACTGGGTATAGCGGGCCAGGGCGGATTTGCAGAAGTGCGCGTTGTGCGAGAGGAAGTTGGCCGGCTCGGTGTACATGTTGGTGAAGTTGCAGCGGCCGCCACCGGACATCAGGATTTTCTTGCCGGCCTTGTTGGCGTGGTCGATCAACATCACCTTGCGCCCACGCCCGGCGGCGGTCAGCGCGCACATCAAGCCTGCGGCGCCGGCGCCAATGATCACAACTTCGGTCGAGCGCACAGCCATGTCCTCACAAAACTATTGATTTGAAATGCAATCAACACTGTGGGAGCTGGCTTGCCTGCGATGGCGGTAGTGGATTCACCGTCGCTATCGCAGGCAAGCCAGCTCCCACAGTGATTCGGTCCTTGCAGTCACTATGTTGTTACAGGATACGCACGCGCAGCGAACGACCTTTGATCTTGCCGTCATTCAAACGCTGCAACGCCTGCTTGGCGATGCCGCGTTCCACGGCCACGAAAGCCTGGAAGTCAAAGATAGCGATCTTGCCGACCTGGGCACCCGGAATGCCGGCTTCACCGGTCAATGCACCGAGGATGTCGCCTGGGCGAACCTTGTCTTTACGCCCGGCGGCGATGCACAGGGTGCTCATCTGCGGCAGCAACGGGCCACCGCTTTGCGGCTTGAGATTGTCCAGTTGGTCCCAGTTCAGCGGCGACTTCTGCAGTTGCTCGATGGCCTGGGCGCGGTGGGCTTCGGACGGCGCCACCAGGCTGATGGCGATGCCGGTCTCACCGGCACGGCCGGTACGGCCTACACGGTGGATGTGAATTTCCGAGTCGCGGGCCAGTTCGACGTTGATCACCATGTCCAGGGCGTCGATGTCCAGTCCTCGGGCGGCGACGTCGGTGGCCACCAGCACCGAGGTGCTGCGGTTGGCAAACATCGCCAGTACCTGGTCACGGTCGCGCTGTTCCAGGTCACCATGCAGGCCAACGGCGGAAATGCCTTTGGAGATCAGGTGGTCGACGGTTTCCTGCACTTGCTGCTTGGTAAAGCAGAACGCCACGCAGGAGGCAGGGCGGAAGTGCGCCAGCACCTTGGTCACGGCGTCCATGCGCTCTTCCGGGGAGATCTCGTAGAAGCGTTGTTCGATCTGGTCGTCGGAGTGGAACGCTTCGGCTTTCACTTGCTGAGGCGCACGCATGAACTTGGAGGCCAGTTGCTTGATGCTCACCGGGTAAGTGGCCGAGAACAGCAGGGTCTGGCGGCGCGGTGGGGTCTTGCTGATGATGTCTTCGATGGCGTCGTAGAAGCCCATGTCGAGCATGCGGTCGGCTTCGTCGAGGATCAGGGTGTTCAAGCCGTCCAGCACCAGTGAACCTTTACGCAGGTGCTGCTGGATGCGGCCCGGGGTGCCGACGATGACGTGGGCGCCGTGCTCCAGGGAGGCAATCTGTGGGCCGAGGGACACGCCGCCGCACAGGGTCAGCACCTTGATGTTGTCTTCGGCACGGGCCAGGCGACGGATTTCCTTGGCTACCTGGTCGGCCAGTTCGCGGGTCGGGCACATCACCAGCGCCTGGCACCCGAAGTAGCGCGGGTTGATCGGGTTCAGCAGGCCGATGCCGAATGCGGCAGTCTTGCCGCTGCCGGTCTTGGCCTGGGCAATGAGGTCCAGCCCTTTGAGGATCACCGGCAAGCTTTGCGCCTGGATCTGCGTCATCTCGACGTAACCCAGCGAGTCGAGGTTAGCCAGCATGGCGGCGGACAGGGGCAAAGTATTAAAAGCGGTGGCGATGGTAGTCACGGGACTGGCTCTGCAAAACAAAATGTCGCGCAGTGTACCAGCCTCGTGGGATTTTCCCCGCAAGTTCTCGACGAGACGCCCGTTAGTGCTCGATATCGTGCTCGCGGCTGACCACCCGTTTGCCGTCCTTGGGCGACAGCTGCAGGAAGATCGCCGCCGCCAGCATCGCCATGAGGCCCACTGTGAGGAAGGTCAGTTGGAAGGCGCCCAGCACGGTATTGACCCCGTCATTGCCGGCTTCGGCGGTAAAGCCGCCGAGCAATGCACCGGCACAGGCCACGCCCAGGCTCAGGGACAACTGCGCCACTACCGACAGCAAGCTGTTGCCGCTGCTGGCCTGGGCGTCGTCGAGGTCGATCAGGGTGACGGTGTTCATGGCGGTAAATTGCAGGGAGTTGATGGCCCCCAGTACCGCCAGCATGGCCAACAGCAGCGGGTAGGGCGTTTGTTCGCTGACCAGGCCCATGCTCGCCAGCATCAGGCCCAGGGCCAGGGTGTTGCCGGTCAGGACGATGCGGTAGCCGAGGCGCTCGATAAGCGGACGTGCGATGGACTTGGCGAACATCGCCGCCGCCGCCAGTGGCAACATGCTCATGCCGGCTTCCGACGGCGAATAGCCCAGCGCCACCTGCAGCAGCAGCGGTACCAGGAACGGCAATGCGCCGCTGCCCAGGCGCGCAAACAGATTGCCCAGAATCCCCACGGCAAAGGTGCGCGTCTTGAACAGCACCGGCGAGAACAGCGGGTTATCGATATGCCCGGCGCGCAGCCAGTACGCCGCCAGGCAGGCGAACCCGCCGAACAGCAGCAATATCACGCGCAGATGCGGCAGGTGCAGTTCGCCCAGGCCTTCCATGGCGATGGTGATCAGCACCATCGCCGCGCCGAACAGCAGAAAGCCCAGGCCGTCGAAGCGCGTGCGCTCGCTGCCGCGCAGGTCGGGGATGAATTTCCACACGGCGTAGCAGCCGATCATGCCCACCGGCAGGTTGATCAGGAAGATCCAGTGCCAGGTCAGGTATTGCACCATCCAGCCGCCCATTGTCGGGCCAAGCAAGGGGCCAAGCAGGCCGGGAATGGTGATGAAGCCCATGATCCGCACCAACTCGGAGCGCGGATAAGCCCGCAGTACCACCAGCCGTCCGACCGGCAGCATCAGCGCACCGCCCAGGCCCTGGATCACCCGTGCGCCCACCAGCATGCTCAAGCTACTGGACAGCGCACACAGCAGCGACCCGATGCTGAACAGCATGATCGCACCAAAGAAAATCTTCTTGGTGCCAAAGCGGTCAGCGATCCAGCCCGACGCCGGAATCAGCAAGGCAACGGTGAGCATGTAGGCGATCACCACGCCTTGCATGCGCAGCGGGTTTTCCGCGAGGTCCTGCGCCATGGCCGGTAGCGCGGTGTTGAGAATCGTCCCGTCCAGCGACTGCATGAAGAAGGCAATCGCTACCACCCAGGGGAGCCAGCGGGCGGTCTTGGCATCGAGAGGGGCACGATTCGGCATGGGATCCCTTTTAATTAGCAGGCTATGTGTTGGCGATTATGCGCCATCCGTCGCCGCTTTTCCCACTGGCGGTTCGTCTATATCTGACAATGTCACATGCTCGCCCACCAGGAAATCCAGCAACGCCCGATGCACTGCCAGCGCGGCTTCGCGGGACTCCAGGTCCAGCAGATGGCCGGTGTGTTCGGCCACCGCAAAGCTGCTGCGGCCTACGTAGTGTTTGAACAGCTGGGCTTCGTCGGCCGGCGTGTATTCGTCCAGCGCGCCGTTGAGAAAGTGCACCGGTGTTTCAATCTGCCGCAGCGCCGGCAAGTAGTTGCCATCGCCCAAGCCCAGCACCTGATGGATATGAAAGCGCGCCTGGCGGTATTCGGTGGTGGCCATGGTCGACAGGTGTCGATGGTTATTGCGCTTGAGGCGCGGCGACAGGTATTTGCCAACCGTTTCGTTGAGCAGATGGCCGACCGCCGACTTGTCATCGGCCTCGATCAGCACACGCACGCGCTCGACATATTCCAGCATCGCCTGGTTGAGGTTGGGCGCCAGGGCCATCACCACCGAGCTTTCGATGGAGGGCGGGTTGTGCGCCAGGGTCAACAGCGTGGAGATGCCGCCCCATGAGGCCGACACCAGATGGTTGACCGCAAAGCGTGCTACCAAGGCACGCAGGATTTGCACCTCGTCGTCCTTGGTGACCAGGTCGAGTTCGGTGTTGTGCTCGCGTGACAAGCCAGAGAATGGCAAGTCGAACAGCAGCACATTGAAGTGCTCGGCCAGGCATTTGCTGGTGCGGGCAAAGGAGCGCGTGGTGGACAACGCGCCATTGACCATCAGTACGGTTTTTCTATGCGGGTCGTTACCCAGTTGCTCTACGTGAACGTTGTAGTGCTTGTACAGTTTTTCTATGACGAAACTTCCATGGTTCATGTCAACGCTCCAGCTTGCCTTTCCCGGGCAAGGTTATGCTCTCGTGGGCAGGGGTGGCGAGAAGCCATTAACCGTTATAACGAGGAATAAGCAGAGCGACAACATGCCGAACGGCCAAAGTAGGCGGGATAGAAGTTTCGTCGCAGCGCAGGTTATTGAACTGTAGGAGCGAGCTTGCTCGCGAAAAACGACAACGATAACGCAGCGCTGACAGCCAGCCCGCGGTGTCTGTACGTTCTTCGCGAGCAAGCTCGCTCCTACAGTTTATAAAGTCAGCGTCAAACGGTTTACCAAAGCGCCTGGCAACAGGTTGGAAGCGGTGTTGCGCTGGTCATAGGTACTGGCCGACAACAGCAGCTCCCGATCAGCGGTCAGCGCTTCCAATTGCGAACCGAGCAACTGATAGACACTGTCATCAAAGCGCATGGTGCTGACCGGCGCCTTGATCTCGCCGTTTTCCACCCAGAAGGTCGCAAAGCGCGTCATGCCGGTCAGGCGCGCTGCCGGCAGGTCGGAGTAGTTCAGGTACCAGAGGTTGCTGATATACAGACCGGTGCCCAACTGCTTGAGAATATCGGCCTGGGCCAGGCTGCCGGCCGCCATTTGCAGGGCGCTGGGCGACTCGTCGCTGCTGGCGCCGTTGGTGTTCAAGCCGTATTCGGCGGCGCTGCGCGAGTTGACCAACTGGCCCTCGGCTTTGCCTGCGTTGATCAGGGTGACATCCTCACGCGGGTAGCCTTCAGTGGAAAACGCCTGGCTCAGGGAGCCGCTGATCTGCTCATCCACCGTCACCAGCGGGCTCAATGACTGATCACCCGCGTACAGGCGTTGCAACGAACTGCCTTTGCTCGCGATGGCCTGGGCCGAAAAACCACCCCAGGTGATGATGCTGATGATTTCTTCCAGCGCTGCCGGCGCCAGGTAGGCGCGGTACTGGCCTGGCGCCAGGTTGTGCAGCGGACGACCGAGAAACGCCAGTTGCTCACGGGCCTGTTGGAAACGGGCGGCGAATTCGGCGCTGTTCCAGGTGTGCCCGGCGTAGCTGGCTTTTACCGCTTCGCCATTGGCGTGGAACAGGCTGAAGTCGAAATTGAAGCTGTTAGCCCGGTGCCAGCCGAACGCCCCCGATGAGCTGGCGAAACCACGGCTGATCGGGCCGGCGGCGTAGAAGCCAACCAGGTCCACGCCATCGGCGGCCTGGCTGATGTCGTCCAGCACTTGGGCCAGTTCCGGCAGCGGGCGCAGCTGTTCGTTATGGCTGTGCCAGGCGTCGGGATTCAGCAGCAGGTACGGGTCAGGCGGCAACAGCGGCAAGGTCTCGCGCAGTTGTTGCAGGCCATTCGCCAGGCGCTGGCGATCCAACTGCGCCTCGCCGGACAGGGTGATACCCAGGTCGGCGTGGCGCCCATCGTTGATCAGCTTGAAGTTCAGGCTGGCCTGCTGTACCTGGCCGGCCTGGCGTACCTGCGCGTGGTTGAAGCGCACGAACTCGGACGCCTCATCCGCGTAGCCGAGATGAAATTGTTCTTGATCGGTGACCGCCTGCTTGAGCCAATCCACCAAAGCCTTGAAGTGGTTCATCAGGCATCTCCCCCAAATACATCGACATTGCTGAATACACAGGCCGGCGACGCATGGCCGACACGGATCACCTGGTTGGGTTCGCCCTTGCCGCAGTTCGGCGTGCCCAAGACCTTGAAGGTGCTGGCGTCGCCTACCGCGCTGAGCTTGCGCCAGAACTGCGCGGAAATCGCCCGGTAGTTGGGGTTCTTCACCACGCCCTTGAGTTCGCCGTTTTCGATCAACTGGCCCCACTCGCAGCCGAACTGGAACTTGTTGCGCGCATCGTCGATGGACCACGAACGGTTGGTCGACATCAGGATGCCGCTCTCAATGCCGCCCACCAATTGCGCGAGGCTTTTATCCCCAGGTTCGATATTCAGGTTGGCCATGCGGTCGATGGGCGCACGGTTCCAGCTGCAGGCGCGGCTGTTGGCGACGCCTGGCAGGTTGGCGCGAAATTGCGATAAGGCCCCGCCCAAGGGCTTGAGCAGCAGGCCTTCGCGAATCAGAAATTGCTTGCTGGCAGGCGTGCCGTCGTCGTCATGAGCGTAGCTGGCAAGCTGTTCGGGGATGTCCGGGTCGAAGGTGACGTTGAGCAGCGGTGAGCCATATTGCAGGTGGCCGAAGTCGCTGGCTTTCACAAAACTGGTGCCGGCGTAATTGCGCTCGTCACCAAGGATGCGATCCAGCTCCAGCGGATGGCCGATCGACTCGTGGATCTGCAGGATCATTTGGTCGGGCATCAGCAGCAGGTCACGCGGGCCGTGGGGCGTATTCGGTGCGAGCAGCAATTGCAGGGCTTCGTCGGCCACCTTGCGGGCGGCGCCCACCAGGCCAAAACGCTGGATCACCCCGGCACTGCCTTGCTGGCCGAAGTTGGTACCGCCCAGGGTACGGGTCTGGCTGTCGTTGCCGTCGAAGGCGGTCACACTCAGGCCCGGAAAGACAAAGCGCTGGGCCTGACGCAATTGCGCGCCAGCGCTGTTGAGATAGATCTGTTCAACCCGCGTGGTCCCCAGGCTGACCTCCCAGCTCACCAGGCGCTCATCCTTGGGCACGGCGGCGGACTCATCGCCGAGCAATTGGTAGCAGTCGCTCAGGGATGGGAAGGGCTGGTCGAGGTCGGGCGACAGGTAGTCGGCGACGTCGCTGGACACTGGCTGCTGGTGCAGGTCGAGCAGGGCGTGAGGCTTGATCAACCGGGCTTGCTGTTCAGCGCGCTCAAGGGCGGCTTGCAGGCCGGCAAGGGAAATGTCGTTGGTCGCGGCGTAGGCTTCCACGCCGTTGAGACGCACGGTAAGCATGGCGCCTTCGTCATGGCCCAGGTGAGGCGGCTCGGCGACGTTCTTGCGTACTGACAGGTACTGACCGGATTCGCGCACGTAGCGCAGGGAGAAAAATTCGGCGGTGGTGCGCAGGGCACCGAAGTGTTTCTTGAGCGTGGCGTGGTGTTCGAACATGGGGCCTTCCTTGTGGGCGGCTCGGCGCGGGCAGGCGAACAGAGTAGGCCTGGGCGGGGAGCTGATCAAGGGAGGTTTTGTTGTGTGATCGTTCCCACGCTCTGCGTGGGAATGCCACCCTGGACGCTCTGCGTCCGCTCTTGAAGGGCGTGACGCAGAGCATCACAGGATGCGTTCCCACGCGGAGTGGGAACGATCAATCACTGGGGTGTTTCGGTTACTGCGCCAATGGCCCTACTTCACGCATAGGCTTGCCACGCACCGGCGCATCGCCTGCTACGTAGTAGTCAGCGGTGCTGCGCGGCAGTGGCTTGCGGCCACGGATCTTGTCGGCGATTTTCTCGGCGATCATGATCGTTGGCGCGTTCAGGTTGCCGGTGGTGATGATCGGCATGATCGAGGCATCGACCACACGCAAGCCCTGCATGCCATGCACGCGGCCTTCGCCATCGACTACGGCCATCTCGTCGGTGCCCATCTTGCACGAGCAGGACGGGTGGAACGCGGTCTCGGCGTGCTCGCGGATGAACTTGTCCAACTGTTCATCGGTTTGCACTTCAATGCCGGGGCTGATTTCGCGGCCACGGTACGGGTCCAGTGCCGGCTGCTGCATGATTTCACGGGTCAGGCGGATGCCATCGCGGAACTCCTGCCAGTCCTGCTCGGTGGCCATGTAGTTGAAGAGGATGCTCGGGTAGTCCCGTGGGTTCTTCGACTTCAGCTGGATACGGCCACGGCTTGGCGAACGCATGGAGCCCATGTGCGCCTGGAAACCGTGCTCTTTCACACCGTTGCTGCCGTTGTAGTTAATCGCTACCGGCAGGAAGTGGTACTGGATGTTTGGCCACTCGAACTCTTCACGGGTACGGATAAAACCGCCCGCTTCGAACTGGTTGCTGGCGCCGATGCCGGTGCCGTTGAACAGCCATTCGGCACCAATCGCCGGCTGGTTGTACCAGAGCAGCGAGGGGTACAGCGACACTGGCTGGGTGCACGCGTATTGCAGGTACAGCTCAAGGTGGTCCTGCAGGTTTTCACCCACGCCAGGCAGGTCGTGAACCACCGGGATGTCGAGGCTTTCCAGCAGTTTGGCCGGGCCGACACCGGAGCGTTGCAGCAGTTGCGGCGAAGCGATTGCGCCACTGCACACCAGCACTTCTTTGCGCGCACGGGCTTCAACGCGTTCTTCGGCAGCGCCGATCAGGTAACGCACGCCGACCGCACGCTTGCCTTCGAACAAGACTTTGTCGGTGAGGGCATGGGTGACGATGGTCAGGGTCGAGCGCTTTTTAGCCGTGTCCAGGTAGCCGCGTGCGGTGCTGGCGCGACGGCCGTTCGGCGTGACAGTACGGTCCATCGGGCCGAAGCCTTCTTGCTGGTAGCCGTTCAAATCTTCGGTACGTGGGTAACCGGCCTGTACGCCCGCTTCAACCATGGCGTGGAACAGCGGGTTGTTGCCCGCTTTCGGCGTGGTCACGCTGACCGGGCCGTCGCCACCGTGCCAATCGTTGGGGCCGATGTCGCGGGTTTCGGCTTTGCGGAAATACGGCAGGCAGTCCAGGTAGGTCCAGTCTTCCAGGCCCGGCAGCTTCGACCAGTTGTCGTAGTCCATGGCGTTGCCGCGGATGTAGCACATGCCGTTGATCAGGGAAGAACCACCCAGGCCCTTGCCGCGCCCGCATTCCATCCGGCGGCCGTCCATGTGTGGCTCTGGATCGGTTTCGTAGGCCCAGTTGTAGCGGCGGCCTTGCAGCGGGAAAGCCAGGGCGGCTGGCATCTGGGTGCGGAAGTCGAGGCGGTAGTCCGGGCCACCGGCCTCCAGCAGCAAAACAGTGACGCCTTCGTCTTCGGTCAGACGGGTCGCCAGGGTGTTACCGGCAGAGCCGGCACCCACAATGATGTAATCGTATTCTTGGGACATGAATGTACCCTCGTAAAATGGGTTCAGGCTGCTTTTGTGGCGAGGGAGCTTGCTCCCGTTCGACTGCGCAGCAGTCGCAAAATCAGCGCTCGAGTTCTGTCTGAAAGAACTACTGGGTCTGGAATGGGGCTGCTTCGCAGCCCAGCGGGAGCAAGCTCCCTCGCCACAGAGGAGCATTCCAGGCCCATAAGGTGTTAGAACACCGAGGCGTAATCGCCCAACTCAACCTGTACCGATTTGATGCGGGTGAAGTTGTTCAGCGAGCTGATCCCGTTCTCACGGCCCACCCCCGACTGCTTGTAGCCGCCAACCGGCATCTTCGCGTCGGACTCGCCCCAGGCGTTGATCCAGCAGATACCGGCTTCCAACTGATGAATCACGCGGTGGGCGCGGTTCAGGTCCTTGGTCACCAGGCCAGCGGCCAGGCCGAAGTCGGTGTCGTTGGCACGGCGGATCACTTCTTCTTCGGTCTCGTAGGTGAGGATGCTCATCACCGGGCCGAAGATTTCTTCACGCACGATCACCATGTCATCGGTGCAGTCGGTGAACACGGTCGGGGCCACGAAGGCGCCTTTGGCGAAGTCACCCTCGGTCAGGCGGTCGCCGCCGCACAGCAGGCGGGCGCCTTGCTCTTTGCCTTTGGCGATGTAGCCCAGCACGCTTTCCATGTGGGCGAAGCTGACCAGCGGGCCGAAGTTGGTGTTTTCGTCTTCCGGGTTGCCGATGCGAATACGCGCCACACGCTCGACGATCTTGGCTTCGAACGCGGCTTGCAGGTGCTTGGGCACGAACACGCGGGTGCCGTTGGTGCAGACCTGACCGGAGCTGTAGAAGTTGGCCATCATGGCGGTGTCGGCGGCGCGGTCGAGGTCGGCGTCGTCGAAAATGATCAGCGGGGACTTGCCGCCCAGCTCCATGGTCACGTCCTTGAGCGAGGAGCTCGACGCGCTGGCCATGACTTTCTTGCCGGTGTCGGTGCCGCCGGTGAAGGAGACTTTCTCAATGCGCGGGTGCTCGGTCAGCCAGGTGCCGACTTCACGGCCGCTGCCGGTCAGTACGTTGAACACGCCCGCTGGAACGCCAGCCTCGGTGTAGATCTCGGCCAGTTTCAGGGTGGTCAGCGAGGTGACTTCGCTTGGCTTGAAGATCATCGCGTTACCGGCAGCCAGGGCCGGTGCGGATTTCCACAGGGCGATCTGGATCGGGTAGTTCCACGCGCCGATACCGGCAACCACGCCCAGCGGCTCGCGGCGGGTGTAGACAAACGAGGTGTCGCGCAGTGGGATCTGCTCGCCTTCGATGGCAGGTACCAGGCCGGCGTAGTATTCCAGCACGTCAGCGCCGGTGACGATGTCGACGTACTTGGTTTCGGAGAAGGCTTTACCGGTGTCCAGGGTTTCCAGGGCGGCCAGTTCATCGTTGCGCTCGCGCAGGATGTCCACGGCACGGCGCAGGATGCGCGAACGTTCCATGGCGGTCATGGCGGCCCAGATTTTCTGGCCTTTTTCAGCGCTGGCCACGGCACGTTCAACGTCGTCTTTGGTGGCGCGTTGCACTTGGGCGAGAACTTCACCGTTAGCCGGGTTGATGGCTTCGAAGGTGGCATCGCTGCCAGCGTCGCTGTAGCCGCCGTCAATGTAGAGTTTTTGCAGGTCGAAACGGGCCATAAAGTCCTCGCAAGTGCATAAGTGGTTGGCGTTACCCGCCGAACAGTGGGCCATGGGGGTGTGGCAACACTGAGCGGCGGACGTTCAGGGGTTGAGCATTTATAAGGGCTCTAACTCACCTGCTTGGCCAATTGGAAATCCATGTATTCGTAAGCGATCCGTTGCGCCTGCTCCGTGTCGAAAGCGTCTCCCGACAGGGCGCCGCGCAACCACAAACCGTCGATCAAAGCCGCCAGCCCGCGGGCTGCGCTGCGTGCCTCGGGTAGCGGCATCGCACGGCGGAACTGGCAACACAGGTTGGAATACAGACGGTGATCGTTGATCCGCTGCAACCTGTGCAATGACGGGTGGTGCATGCTGGTGGCCCAGAAGGCCAGCCAGGTTTTCATTGCCGGGCCGTTGACCTGGCTGGCGTCGAAGTTGCCTTCGATGATCACCTGAAGGTGCGCCCGTGGGCTGTCATCCTTCAAGGCACGCCTGCGCTCTTGCACGTTCTCGATCAGCGCATTCATCAGGTAGCGCATCGTCGCTGCGATCAGGCCGTTCTTGTCCTGAAAGTAGTGGCTGATGATGCCGTTCGAGACGCCGGCCAGACGGGCGATCAGCGCAATGCTGGCATCTCCCATCCCGACCCGATCGATGGCCGTCAACGTGGCTTCGATCAACTGCTGGCGGCGTATGGGTTGCATACCGACCTTGGGCATGTAGCACCTCTCCTTAGGCCTGCCGATGGGCGATCCACGTCCGTCGGCTTGAGGGCCAGTCTATTTTGTTTTGATTGAACGTTCAATCAACAAAGAATAAGATCTGCGACAAATGGTCGCTGCCTACAGATGTTTCCTACCTGCGAGCTGCAACCTTCGACACCTGCAAAAACCCTTGAAACAGGCCACTTCAGAGCCTGATCACCGCTTAGGCGGGCTCAAGAATTTTGGGGTGTCTTTATAACACCCGTCCGTCGACTGCCGAAAAATCGATGTCCCGGGATAACCGTTGCCTTGTGTTTCTCTCTCGCACTGCCTGGAGCATCTGCGCCATGAGTTCTGCCTCTCTTATAAAGACCCCACCGGAAAAGGTCCGGGTCAACGGTTGGGTGTTCTACACCTCCACCGCGCTGATTTTATTGTTGACCGCCATTCTGATCGTCGCCCCGCAGGAGGCCGGGCGCATGCTCGGTGTCGCACAGGCCTGGCTGTCGAAAAGCTTTGGCTGGTACTACATGGTGGTCATCGCCGCCTACCTGGTGTTTGTGGTCGGCCTGGCGTTTTCGTCCTATGGGAAACTTAAGCTGGGTGCGAAGGACGATACCCCAGACTTCAGCTACGGCGCCTGGGCCGGCATGTTGTTCTCGTCGGGTATCGGCATCTCGCTGTTGTATTTCGGTGCGTCCGAGCCGTTGGACCATTACTTCAACCCGCCCGAAGGCGCTGCCGCCAGCAATGGCGCGGCACGCCAGGCGCTGCAGCTGACCTTCCTGCACTGGGGCCTGCACGGCTGGGCGATCTATGCGCTGGTCGGCC
This sequence comes from Pseudomonas sp. NBRC 111138, assembly GCF_001320835.1. NCBI lineage: Bacteria > Pseudomonadati > Pseudomonadota > Gammaproteobacteria > Pseudomonadales > Pseudomonadaceae > Pseudomonas > Pseudomonas sp. NBRC 111138. The sequence continues at coordinate 56,317 of NZ_BCBO01000159.1, forward strand.
TGGCCGTGGCGTACTTTGCGTACCGCCACAACCAACCGCTGGCCCTGCGTTCGGCGCTGTACCCGCTGGTGGGCGAGCGTTGGGTGAAGGGCGCGGCTGGCCATGCGGTAGACGGTTTCGGCATGTTCGTGACCCTGCTGGGCCTGGTGACCAACCTGGGGATCGGCTCGATGCAAGTGTCGTCGGGGCTGGAAAACCTGTTCGGCATGGAGCACAGCAATACCAATTTGCTGATCGTGATCATCGTGATGAGCACCGTGGCGACCATTGCCGCCGTGTCGGGTGTGGAAAACGGTATTCGCCGCCTGTCCAACCTCAACATCGTGCTGTTCAGCGGTTTGCTGATCTTCGTGCTGCTGTTCGGCCCCACCTTGCACCTGCTCAATGGCCTGGTGCAGAACACCGGTGATTACCTCAACGGTATCGTGCTGAAAACCTTCGACCTGTATGTGTACGAAGGCGACGGTGCCAAGACCGAACGCTGGATGGGCCTGTGGACTCTGTTCTACTGGGCCTGGTGGATTTCCTGGGCGCCATTTGTGGGCATGTTCATCGCGCGTATTTCCCGTGGTCGCACCGTGCGCGAACTGGTGGCTGGCGTATTGCTGATCCCGCTGGGCTTTACCCTGGCGTGGCTGTCGATCTTCGGCAACTCGGCCCTGGACCTGGTGTTGAACCATGGGGCGGTGGAGTTGGGCAAGACGGCGCTGGAGCAACCGTCCATGGCCATCTACCAGCTGCTTGAGCATTACCCAGCGTCGAAAGTGGTGATCGGCGTGTCGATCTTCGTGGGCTTCGTGCTGTTCCTGACGCCTGCGGATTCCGGCGCGGTGATGATGGCCAACCTTTCCTGCAAAGGCGGCAATGTGGATGAAGATGCGCCGCACTGGTTGCGTATCTTCTGGTCGGCGGTGATCACCCTGGTGACCATCGGCCTGCTGTTTGCCGGCAACTTCGAAGCCATGCAAACCATGGTGGTGCTGGCGGGGCTGCCGTTCTCTGTGGTGCTGGTGTTCTTTATGTTCGGTTTGCACAAGGCCATGCGCCAGGACGTGGCCACCGAACAGGAGCAAGCGCAATTGGCTGAACGCGGGCGTCGTGGTTTCAGCGAGCGCTTGACGGCGCTGGACCTGCAACCGAGCCAGGCCACCGTGCAGCGCTTTATGGACAAGCACGTAACGCCGGCGTTGGAAGAAGCCGCGAGTGCGTTGCGTGATCAGGGCCTGGAAGTGCAGACCCTGCTGGGCAAATCCAAGCGCTGCATCGGCGTGCGGATCGAGATGGACGAGGGCAACCCGTTTGTCTACGAAGTGAGCCTGGATGGCTACTCGGCGGCACCGGCTGACCTGCCTGAAGAAGAGCGCACCCGTTACTACCGTGCCGAGGTGTACCTGCACAACGGGCCGCAGGAGTATGACCTGATGGGCTTCACCCAGGAGCAGATCACCCGGGATGTGCTCGATCAGTTTGAAAGCCATCGGCAGCTCCTTGGCCGGGTCTATAGCTGATAATTGAAGCCTGGTGGTGTCTTCCCTGACATGATCGTTCCCACGCTCTGCGTGGGAACACCGCCATGGACGCTCCGCGTCCCGCTCTTGAAGTCGTGACGCGGAGCGTCACAGGGTGCATTCCCACGCAGAGCGTGGGAACGATCCAGTAGGTTTTGCAGGGTTGCCTTAACCCAGGTTTTTGCCCAGCAGGGCGTGGTAGAGCTCACTGTCTCCCAAAATCCCCACCACCTTGTTGTTGTCGTGCAGCACCAGCTTGTTGCCTGTCTGGTAGCGAATCTGCAGTGCATCGCGCATGCCGATGTTCGAGTCCACCAACGTCGGTACGCGGCCCAAGCCTTCCACGGCTTGCCCTGGCGCCCAGTTCTGCAGGTTCATCGTCACGCCATTCTGGCGTGCGCCCTGGATGGTGTTGCCTTCAGCCAGGTCCAGCCAAGAGTCGCCACCCGGATCAAGGCATACCGAACCATTCACACGCGTGCAGTTATCCAGGGTGCGCATCAGGCTGCGCCCGCACAGCACGTTCAACGGGTTGGTATGGGCGACGAAGGTGCGCACATAGTCGTCCGCCGGGTTCAGCACGATCTCTTCCGGCACGCTGTACTGGATGATCTTGCCGTCTTTCATGATCGCGATACGGCTGCCGAGCTTGAGTGCTTCATCCAGGTCGTGGCTGACGAACACGATGGTCTTGCTCAATTTGCGTTGCAGTTCCAGTAGCTCATCTTGCAAGCCTTGGCGGATCAGCGGGTCGAGGGCCGAGAAGGGTTCGTCCATCAGCAGGATATCGGCGTCCATCGCCAGGGCGCGAGCCAGGCCGACGCGTTGCTGCATGCCACCGGACAACTCGTCGGGCTTCTTGTTGCGCCATTGGCTCAGGCCCACCAGTTCGAGTTTCTCGTCCACCAGTGTGCGTCGTTCTTTCTCTGGGCGGCCCTGCATCTCCAGGCCGAAGCTGATGTTCTCGCGCACCGTCAGCCATGGCATCAGGGCGAACTTCTGGAACACCATGGCGATGCGTTTGGTGCGCATCATTTTCAGCTCTGCGGGGGTGCAGGAGGCGATGTCGATCTGACGCCCTTCATGCTCCACAAACAGCTGGCCACGGCTGACGGTATTGAGGCCGTTGATGCAGCGCAGCAAGCTGGATTTGCCTGAGCCCGAGAGGCCCATCAGCACACAGATCTCGCCTTTCTCGATATCCAGGCTGGCGTTCTCGACGCCGACGATCTGCCCGGTCTTCTTCAGGATTTCGTTACGGCTCATGCCCTGGTCCAGCAGCTTGAGCGCTTCGCGTGGGTCTTTGGAAAAGATCACGTCGACTTTGTCGAATCGGATAATGCTCATGCATCACCCCCTACTTTAGCGTCGGGTTGTTTGCAGATACGGTCGAGCATGATGGCGAGCAACACAATGGCCAGGCCCGCTTCAAAGCCCAGCGCAATATCGGCGGTGTTGAGTGCGTTGACCACCGGCTTACCGAGGCCGTCGGCGCCTACCAGGGCCGCGATCACCACCATCGACAACGACAGCATGATGCATTGGGTAATGCCGGCGGCGATGCTCGGCATGGCGTGGGGCAGTTCAATGCGCGAGAGCAACTGGCGGCGCGAGCAGCCAAAGGCCTTGCCGGCGTCCATCAATTCTTGCGGGACGTCGCGGATACCCAGGTAGGTCAGGCGGATCGGCGCGGCAATCGCGAACACCACCGTGGAAATCAGCCCAGGCACCACACCCAGCCCGAAGAGGGTCAGGGTAGGGATGAGGTAGACGAAGGTCGGCACGGTCTGCATCAGATCGAGTACCGGCCGCATCATGGTGTAGAACATCGGCTTATGCGCGGCAACAATGCCCAGCGGCACACCGATGACCACGCAGACCAGGGTGGCGAACAGCACCTGCGCGAGGGTTTCCATGGTTTCCTGCCAGTACCCCAGGTTGAGGATCAGCAGGAAGGAGGCGATGACAAAAACAGTCAGTCCCCATTTACGTTGAATAAAGTGAGCCAGCAGCGCAATCAGACCGATCAATGCCAGTGGATTGAACCAGGTCAGCGCAAACGTCACGCCGTGGATCATCGTTTCCAGTGTCGATGCGATTGCGTCGAAGTAGTTGGCACCGTGTTGGGTCAACCAGTCGACGAAGGCAGCGATGTACTGGCCTAGTGGGATTTTCTGTTCAGTCAGCATGGTAGTGAATGTCCACATGCGAAGGGGAAAACATCCCAGGCCAGCGCACCGGCCTGGGGTCAGCGGGTGCTATTTGGCGAGGTAAGCTTTAACGGCATCGAGCCCTGGTTTGCCATCAACGGTGGTGACACCGGCGAGCCAGGTGTCGAGCACTTGCGGGTTCTTCTGCAGCCAGGCCTTGGCGGCAGCATCGGCCTTCATCTTGTCGTCCAGGACGTTACCCATCAGGGTGCTTTCCATGTCGAGCGTGAACACCAGGTTTTTCAGCAACTGACCAACGTTGCTGCATTCCTGGGTGTAGCCTTTGCGGGTGTTGGTGTAGATGGTGGCCTGGCCGTAGTTGGGGCCGAACGAGTCGTCACCGCCGGTCAGGTACTTCATCTTGAAGCGAGTGTTCATCGGGTGCGGTTCCCAGCCGAGGAACACGATGGCCTGGTTGCGCTTGGAGGCGCGTTCGACCTGGGAGAGCATGCCGGCTTCGCTGGATTCGACCACCTTGAAACCGGCGGTTTTCAGGCCGAAGGCATCTTTGTCGATCAGCGTCTGGATGGTGCGATTGCCATCGTTGCCCGGCTCGATGCCGTAGATCTTGCCGCCCAGCTCATCCTTGAATTTGGCGATGTCGGCGAAGTCTTTCAGGCCCTTCTCATACAGCGCCTCTGGGACCGCCAGGGTGTACTTGGCGTTCTCCAGGTTGGCGCGCACGGTTTCCACGGTGCCGGCATCACGGTACTGCTTGATGTCGTTTTCCATGGTCGGCATCCAGTTGCCGAGGAAGATATCCATGTTCTTGCCGTCGGCCAGGGACTTGTAAGTCACAGGTACCGAAATCATCGTGGTGCGCGGCTTGTAGCCCAGGCCCTTGAGGATCTCGCTGGTGGTCGCGGTGGTGACGGTGATGTCGGTCCAGCCGACATCGGAGAAGTTGACGGTCTTGCACTGTTCCGGTTCTGCGGCGTGTGCCACGACTGGCAGACTCAGCATGGCGGCCAACAACAACGAGGGTGAACCTTTCATGTGGGTAGACTCCTGTGTCTTTTCTGGCGGCATTCGCCGCGCTTTATAAGTGTTGCGGTTGGAGCGTGCGACAACAGCTCTGGCGCGGTGCCTTGCAAACGAGTCGAGACTGATCATGTACCAGTGAAAATCTGACGCCTACAGGGGGCGTCGTATCCAGTACAGGGAGGGTCGCATCCAGTACCGATGACGTCGCTTACAGGTTTTTCCGAAGGTAAAACTGCTGTTTTTACCCTTCTGCACCGCAAAAAACGGCCAAAACTGGCGTTCGCACGCGAGCGCCGCTGGTGAGCATGAGTGCGTCGGTGTGAGACGCCGTGATGACGAATAAAAGCTTGATGATGCCGCCATCTGGGCGATCTGAGCGTAGCACCTCGTTCAAGCCCGGCCCGTGCTTATCGAGGAGTTCCACGTTAATGGCTATCAGCGTTTTCGACCTGTTCAAGATCGGCATCGGGCCTTCGAGTTCCCACACCGTGGGGCCCATGCGCGCCGCGGCGTTGTTCGTTCAAGGGTTGCGTGAGCGTGGGTGGCTGGAACAGGTGCAGCGTGTCGAAGTGCAACTGTACGGCTCGTTGTCGGCCACCGGCATCGGCCACGGCAGCGACACCGCCACCATCATGGGCCTGATGGGCGAGTGGCCAGACGCGATCGACCCCACGCAAATCGGCGCCCGTATCCACATCCTGCGCGAAACCGACACGCTGCTGCTGGACGGGCGTTTGCCGGTGCCCTTTGTATGGGCGCGGGATATGCGCCTGCTCGATGAGAACCTGCCGTTCCATCCCAATGCCATGACCCTGGTGGTGTTTGGCGAAAACGGCGAGTTGCACCGCGACACCTATTACTCGGTGGGCGGCGGTTTTGTGGTGGATGAAGCCCAGGCCCAAAGCGGTGTGGCGGACATGGACCGCACCGAGCTGCCTTATGACTTTTCCAGTGCCGTGGAGCTGTTGCAGTTGTGCAAGACCCACAACCTGCGCGTTGCCGAACTGATGCTGGCGAATGAAAAAACCTGGCGCAGCGAAGAAGAAATCCGCAGCGGCCTGATGAAGCTCTGGCGCGCCATGCAAGATTGCGTGGAGCAGGGCCTCAAGCACGAAGGCATCCTGCCCGGCGGCTTGAATGTGCGCCGTCGCGCTGCCAAGTTGCACCGCAGCTTGCAGGAGCTGAACAAGCCCAATGTGATCGGCTCGACCTTGAGCGCCATGGAATGGGTCAACCTGTTCGCCCTGGCGGTCAACGAAGAAAACGCCGCCGGTGGGCGCATGGTCACGGCGCCCACCAACGGCGCGGCGGGAATCATCCCGGCGGTGTTGCACTACTTCATGAAGTTCAGTGAAGAAGTCACCGAAGCCAACGTGGTCGACTACCTGTTGGGCGCGGCGGCGGTGGGCATCCTGTGTAAAAAGAACGCCTCGATCTCCGGTGCCGAAGTCGGTTGCCAGGGCGAGGTCGGTTCCGCGTGTGCCATGGCCGCAGCCGGGCTGGCGGAGATCCTTGGTGCCACGCCGGAGCAACTGTGCAACGCCGCCGAAATCGGCCTGGAACATAACCTCGGCCTGACCTGCGACCCGGTGGGCGGCCTGGTGCAAGTGCCGTGTATCGAGCGCAATGCAATTGCGGCGGTGAAGGCGATCAACGCGGCGCAAATGGCGTTGCGGGGCGATGGCCAGCACTTCATCTCGTTGGACCGGGTGATCCGCACCATGCGTGATACCGGGGCCGATATGCATGACAAGTACAAAGAGACATCACGCGGTGGGTTGGCGGTGAGTGCGGTTGAATGTTGAGTCAGTGACATGATCGTTCCCACGCTCCGCGTGGGAATGCCGCCCCGGACGCTCCGACCATGGGTGACGCAGAGCGTCACAGGATGCATGCCCACGCAGAGCGTGGGAACGAGCTGAACAGAGGAGCATCATTGCTCACAAAGTGAACACCCCAGCCAAAATCGCCACCTTTTAGCGCGTCGCAAATAGATAAGTAGCTTCCGAACGAATTCCTACACGATCACACGCCTGATGTGCTTTGGGTGACAGACTCCTCCTACGCCCGCAAAGCGCCTTCCCACAAGTGCTACCGATCTGCTCACCCCCCTTGAACCCCGCCCGTTATGCGTCATATCCCGCACTTCACGCGTGGGCTCATATAGACGCATAAACAGGTCGTTTTCAGGAGTTCTTGAATAGCCATTCAATTTTAGGCATGGCATTTGCTCTATCAATTACAAAGCCTCTCCTTTTCAGGACGAGCGCAATAACAAGAGCCTCGCCTGAGGCCGCCACCCGCTTTGTGTGATGTGAGGAGATACCGCGATGACGTCGACCAACTCCGGGGCCCAACCCCAGAACCGTGCGCCTCAATCCATCGGCTTTTTGCTGCTGGACAATTTCACGCTGATTTCCCTGGCGTCAGCCGTGGAGCCACTGCGCATGGCCAACCAGCTGTCCGGCCGCGAGCTGTATCGCTGGACAACCCTGAGTGTCGACGGCAACCAGGTGTGGGCCAGCGATGGCCTGCAAATCACACCCGATGCCTCCATGCACAAAGCACCCGTGCTGGACACGGTCATCGTGTGCGGCGGCGTGGGTATCCAGCGCACCGTCACCCGTGAACATGTGTCGTGGCTGCAAAGCCAGGCACGCCAGTCTCGTCGCCTCGGCGCAGTGTGCACCGGCAGCTGGGCCCTGGCCTGCGCCGGCTTGCTCGACGGCTTTGATTGCAGCGTGCACTGGGAATGCCTGGCGTCGATGCAGGAAGCCTTCCCGCGGGTGGCCATGAGCACGCGCCTGTTCACCCTCGACCGCAACCGCTTCACCAGCTCCGGTGGTACCGCGCCCCTGGACATGATGTTGCACCTGATCAGCCGCGACCACGGCCGTGAATTGTCGGCCGCCATCTCCGAGATGTTCGTGTACGAACGCATCCGCAACGAACAGGATCACCAGCGTGTGCCGCTCAAGCACATGCTTGGCACCAACCAGCCGAAGCTGCAGGAAATCGTCGCGCTGATGGAAGCCAACCTCGAAGAGCCAATCGATTTGGACGAACTGGCGGTGTATGTCGCCGTGTCGCGCCGGCAGTTGGAGCGGCTGTTCCAGAAATACCTGCACTGCTCGCCGTCGCGCTACTACCTCAAGCTGCGCCTGATTCGTGCGCGGCAGTTGCTCAAGCAAACGCCGATGTCGATCATCGAAGTCGCCTCGGTGTGCGGGTTTGTGTCTACGCCGCACTTTTCCAAGTGCTACCGCGAATATTTCGGCATTCCGCCACGGGATGAACGTGTCGGCTCCAACACCACCCAGCAAGTGGCGATGATGCCGATTCCGCAGGCGTTGGTGTTGTCACCGTTGTCGGGGCCGATGTCGGCGTTGAGCCAGGCCAGGAACGAGTCGACGTTTGCCAGTGTAAGGCTCTAAACCGAGTCGTCTGCATCGCAGGCAAGCCAGCTGCCACCTTGGAATGCGTTCTCCTGTGGGAGCTGGCTTGCCTGCGATAGCGGTATTTTCAGGCGCCGGAGTTCTGTTTGAATTGCATCAGCGCCGGCAACAACTGCTTGTCGATCGCCTGGCGCACGGCCGGCAAAATGGTCGCCTTGCCGGTGTACATTTGCTCCACCATTCCCTTGAGCGCCTTGGCCCGCGCTTCGCTCAAACCGCGCACTGCACATTCACACGCCTGCTCGGCGCTGGCGCCGCTGGACACTTCAAAACCCAGTGAGCGCAGTTGGCTCAGCAGGTCATCCTGATCAATCAAATCCGCGTGCATCATGACGTTTATCCTGGTGTAGGGAACAGGGATTGACCTGGATTCTGGTAGGCCCTTGCTGGGTGGGCAAGAGCAGAATCGAGCGATGGCTTGGATGGCTATGAACAGGTCGTTTTCGGGTCACTTGGCAATACGGTTAATAGGCACACTGAACCCAGGCACGCAGCTTGACGGTTTGGTCACCCTCCAGATGCACAGCTCACACAAGGCCCCTCTGCCCCGATCCAGTCACGGCTGGCTCGGGGCTTTTTTTGCCGGTAAACCGATGACACGGCCAAGCAGGGCAGGCCTTGGCAGCTCGGCCTGGGCAGCGCCGATCGCGGCAAGCCGTTGCAGCGTGGCCTCGGTGAACAGCGTGGCCTGCGGCCCGGCCAGGTCGACGTGCAACAGCATCTGTTCATTGCCGGCCAGTTCCTCGTCGTCTCCCACCCGGTGCAGGCTGTGATAAAGGTGCAGGCGCTTGGCGTCATGGGCGATCAGTTGGGTATGCACCTCAACCTCGGCCCCGAGCTTCACCTCATGCAGGTAGTTCAGGTGCAGCTCCAGGGTGAACAGCGAGTGGCCACTGGCTTCGCGGTTTTCGCTGTCCAGCCCCAGCGCGTCCATCAGCGCATCGGTGGCGTAGCTGAAGATCAGCAGATAGAACGCGTCACGCAGATGGCCGTTGTAGTCGACCCAGTCGGGCAGGATTTTCGTGGTGTAGGTGGTCAGTGCGGGCATGGCATGAATCCAATTCAGTGTGCGGTCAAATGTGCTGGCCGGCCTGCGATAGCAATGGTGAGGCCAACACCGCCATCGCAGGCAAGCCAGCTCCCACAGGGTTATTCGGCGAAGTTCATGCCGTGCTTGGCCTTGGTTGTTTTTACGGCTTCCAGCACCGCCAGCAGGCAGTCATCACGATAGCGCTCCAGCGCCGAGATGCTGTGGTTACCCAACTGCTCAGCGGTGCCATCGACCACATCATCAATCAGCTTTTCAGTCAATTCAGGCGCCGGTAGATAAGTCCACGGCAGCTGCAACGCCGGGCCGAACTGTGCCATGAAGTGGCGCATGCCGGCGTCGCCGCCCGCCAGTGTGTAAGTGAGGAAAGTGCCCATGAACGACCAGCGCAACCCGGCACCAAAACGAATGGCGTCGTCGATTTCGCCGGTGGTCGCCACCCCGTCATTGACCAGGTGCAGCGCCTCACGCCACAGCGCTTCCAGTAGGCGGTCGGCAATAAACCCCGGCACTTCCTTGCGCACATGCAAAGGACGCATGCCCAGGGATTCATACACCGAGATCGCCGCCTGGATTGCCTCTGGCGCGGTGTTTTTGCCGCCCACCACTTCTACCAGTGGCAACAGGTAGACCGGGTTGAAGGGGTGGCCGACCACGCAGCGTTCCGGGTGGGTAGAGCTTTCATAGAATTCGCTGGGCAATAGCCCTGAGGTGCTGGAGCCGATCAATGCGTTCGGCTTGGCCGCGGCGCTGATCTGGCTGTGCAATTGCAGCTTCAGCTCCAGGCGTTCCGGGGCGCTTTCCTGGATGAAGTCGGCGTCTTTTACGCAGTCTTCGATGGTAGTGACAAAGCGCAGGCGGTCCTGGGAGGCACCTGCCGCCAGGCCCTGTTGTTCAAGGGCGGGCCAGGCGTTTGCGACGCGTTTGCGCAAGGCCGCCTCGGCACCGGGCGCGGGGTCCCAGGCCACCACATCCAGACCATGGGCAAGGGCACGGGACACCCAACCGCTGCCGATGACACCGCTGCCCAACGCGGCGAAGGTTTTGATTTCGGTGATAAAGCGCATGGCATATTCCTAAAGTGTTCGATGATCCTTTGTGGGAGCCGGGCTTGCCCGCGATGGCGGCATTGCAGGCTACAAAGATGTGGCAGATTTACTGGCCTCATCGCGGGCAAGCCCGGCTCCCACAGGAGTGGTGGTGTCTGTGTTAGCCGCGTTGGGTCAGGCCCATCTTGATGCGGCCTTCGGCTGGGGTCAGGACCCTTGCGCCTAACCGGCTGAGAATTTCACTGGCGCGCTCCACCAACTGCCCATTGGTGGCGAGCACGCCTTTGTCCAGCCACAGGTTGTCTTCCAGGCCCACCCGTACGTTGCCGCCCAGCAGCACCGCCTGCGCGGCCATTGGCATTTGCATGCGGCCAATGCCGAAGCCGGCCCACACCGCGTCGGCGGGCAGGTTATCGACCATGGCTTTCATGGTGGTGGTGTCGGCCGGTGCCCCCCAGGGAATGCCCAGGCACAGTTGGAACAGCGGGTTATCCAGCAGCCCTTCCTTGATCATCTGCTTGGCGAACCACAGGTGGCCGGTGTCGAAAATTTCCAGCTCGGCCTTTACGCCCAATTCCTGGATACGTTTGGCGCCGGCACGCAGTTGCGCCGGGGTGGACACGTAAATGGTGTCGCCATCGCCGAAGTTCAGCGTGCCGCAGTCCAGGGTGCAGATTTCCGGCAGCAGTTCTTCAACGTGGGCCAGGCGGGTCAGCGGGCCCACCAGGTCGGTATTGGGCCCGAACTCCATGGGATTCTCGCCGCCACCGATCTCCAGGTCGCCACCCATGCCGGCGGTGAGGTTGACGATGATGTCGATGTCGGCCTCGCGGATGCGCTCCATCACTTCGCGGTACAGCGCGACGTCGCGACTGAACTTGCCGGTCTCGGGGTCGCGTACGTGGCAATGCACGACCGTGGCGCCGGCCTTGGCGGCCTCCACGGCAGCGGCGGCGATTTGCTTGGGAGTGACCGGCACGTGGGGGCTTCTGGCGGTCGTGTCGCCAGCACCGGTGAGTGCGCAGGTGATGATGACGTCGTGGTTCATGGGGCGGTTCCTTACAGGCGGGTGATTTCAAGGCGCAGGGCGCCGTTCGCAACCTTCAGGGGTTGCGAAGCGGTGATCTGGATGGGTTATTTCGTGGTCAATTGCAGGTTGGCGGCAGCCGGTTTGCCGTCGAAGGTGGTGACACCCTCCAGCCAGCGCGCCTGGTCTTGCGGGTGATCCTTGAGCCACTGCTTGGCGGATTCGATGGCATCCTTGTGGTCCAGCAGCGGTTGCATCATGCGGCTTTCGTCGGCGGCGGTGAACGTCAGGTTGGTCAGCAGCTTATGCACGTTGGGGCACTGCTCGGCGTAGGCCGGCGCGGTCACGGTCCACACGGTGGCCATGCCTTCGTTCGGGCCCAGGGCGTCTTCGCTGCCGGTGAGGTAAGTCATCGCCACATTGACGTTCATCGGGTGCGGTGCCCAACCAAAGAACACCACGGCTTCCTTGCGGCGCACGGCACGGTCTACGGCCGCCAACATGCCGGCTTCGCTGGACTCCACCAACTGGAACTTGCCCAGGCCGAACTGGTTGTTGGCGATCATCGCCTTGATCTGCGTATTGGCCCCCGAGCCCGGCTCGATGCCATAAATCTTGCCGCCCAGCTCTTTTTCGAACCTGGCGATGTCAGCAAAGGTTTTCAGGCCCTTGTCGGCCAGATAAGTCGGCACCGCCAGGGTGGCGCGGGCGTCTTCCAGGCTGGGTTTTTCGAGGACCTTGACTTGCTTGGCGTCGACGAACGGCGTGATGGTCTGGGTCATCAGCGGGTTCCAGTAACCCAGAAACAGGTCCAGGCGCTGGTCGCGGATGCCGGCAAAGATGATTTGCTGCGAGGCGCTGGTTTGTTTGGTCTTGTAGCCGAGGCCATCGAGCAGCACCTGGGCCATGGCGCTGGTGGCGATGACGTCGGTCCAGTTGACCACGCCCATGCGTACGTTCTGGCATGAAGCGGCATCCGCTGCCAGGGCGTTAGTGCTCAAAATGGCGCTGGCGCTGAGTGCAAGTACGCAGCGGCTGATCAGTCGGTTCATGGGTGGAGCCCTCGGCAGTCGTTATTGTGGGAGCCGGCGTCTTTGTGCGCCGTGGGATCACGTTACGCAGCTTGGCGCCCCGCAAAGCGCACGGCGGCGACCCACTCTTGCACTGCAGCGACCTGGGCTCTTGAATGGCCGGTTGAACTGGCGTATCACAGTGATCACGCTGCCCGTATGACGAGAGCGCCACCATGTCCCAGGATGTCTATTTCTTGCTGATGCCGGGGTTCTCGGCCCTCGGTTTTATCTCCGCGCTGGAACCGTTGCGCGTGGCCAATCGCTTTCGCGGCGAGCTGTACCGCTGGCACATCTTGAGTGCCGATGGCGGCGCGGTACTGGCGAGCAACGGCATGTCGGTCAACGCCGATGCCGCGCTGGAACCGTTGAAAAAAGGCGCGACCTTACTGGTGGTGGCCGGCTTCGAACCCCTGCAGTTCGCCACGCCCGCCCTGGAGCATTGGCTGCGCCGCCTCGACCATGAGGGTGTGACCCTCGGTGCCATCGACACCGGCGCCTGCGTGCTGGCCGAGGCGGGCCTGCTTGACGGCCACCGCCTGACCTTGCACTGGGAAGCCATCGACGCCTTCAAGGAGGCCTATCCGCACCTGAGCGTGACCCAGGAACTGTTCGAAATCGACCGGCGCCGCATCACCTGCGCCGGCGGCACCGCGTCCATCGACTTGATGCTCGATCTCATCGCCCAGGCCCACGGCCCGGAACTGGCGATCCAGGTTTCCGAGCAATTCGTACTCGGCCGCATCCGCCCGCGCAAGGACCACCAGCGCATGCAGATCGCCACGCGTTACGGCATCAATAACAAGAAACTGGTGCACGTGATCGGCGAAATGGAACAGCACACCGAACCGCCCCTGAGCACCTTGGCCCTGGCCGAAACGATCAAGGTCACCCGACGCCAACTGGAGCGGCTGTTTCGCCTGCACCTGAACGATACGCCGAGCAATTTCTACCTGGGCCTGCGCCTGGAAAAAGCCCGCAAACTGCTGCGCCAGAGCGACATGAGCGTGCTGGAAGTGAGTATCGCGTGCGGGTTTGAGTCACCGTCGTATTTCACCAGGAGCTATCGCGCAAGGTTTGCCAAATGCCCGCGGGAGGATCGGCGGCGGGAGGTGGTTTGACGGACAATTATAGTCAATTATACTCTTTACTATAATTTATAGTCATTCCCATAATTGAGTATAAAACCATGTCCAAGCACAGCGGCTTTGTGTTTCGCCGCCCCACCCTGGCAAGCAGTATTGCCGATGGCCTGGTGGGGGCCGGTATTCAGGATTTCACCTCCGGCCTGTTTCTCGCGGCGCCCCGACGCACGGGCAAAAGCACTTTTTTGCGCGAAGACCTGATTCCGGAATGTCAGCTGCGGGGCTGGCTGGCGGTGTATGTCGACCTGTGGGCCGACAAGGAAAAAGACCCCGCCGAGCTGATCGCAGGTGCCATTGCGGGGGCGTTGGTGCCGTTTGAAAAGGGCATTCGCAAACTGGCAAAGAGCATTGGCATCGAGAAACTAAGCTTTCTGCGTACGCTTTCCTGGGACTTTACCAAGCCACAATTGCCGGTCGGTGCGACGCTGACCCAAGCGTTGGAATTGCTCCATAGGGCTGCAGAAAAACCCGTTGTACTGGTGATTGACGAAGCACAGCACGCATTAACCACCGAGTCAGGTATCAATGCGATGTTCGCGTTGAAGGCTGCCCGGGATCAGCTCAACCAAGGCCGTGACGAGGAGGGCAGCGGTTTGCGCCTGGTGTTTACCGGCTCCAATCGCGACAAACTCGCCCATTTGGTATTGGGTAAAAGCCAGCCATTCTTCGGTTCCAGCATCACGCCGTTTCCGCTGCTGGGCAAAGCGTTCACCCAGGCCTACACCGTGCACCTCAACGCGCACCTGGCCAAGAACAACCAATTCAACGCGGCTGACATTGATGAGGCGTTTGAGCTGGTAGGTCGGCGTCCCGAGATGTTGCGCACGATCATCGGTGAAGTCGCATTGGAGCTGGGCGAGGCGAGCAATCTTGGCCAACTGCTGCACAGTCGCGCAGAACTGCTGCGCGCGGGTGTATGGACCGAGTTCGAAAGCGCCTGGAACGCCCTGACCATCCCGCAGCGTGCGGTGTTGCAGGTGATGGTGGTGCGTTCGCAAAGCAATGAGCCATTTGCGCCGTTTACCGACAGCACGATTACCGCAGTCAGCAAGGCATTGGAGGTTATGCGCAGCGATGTGGTGCCCGGGACCCAGACCATTCAGGCCTGTATCGATGCCCTGCGCGACAAGGAATTGGTATGGAAGTCGAGCCGGGGAGGGTATGCCCTGGAAGACAAGTCGTTCGGGGATTGGCTGCTGTACAAAACCCGCATACCGACTAACGAGTGAAACCCGATGTAGCGCAGTTTATAAGGGAATCATGGAAGGTGTAGGAAGTTTCTTTTTTTTCATCGCTAACGGAGACTTATAGCCAAGGACTGCTAACGTCCTATGGGTCTTAGAAGTGGCTCTTGACCAAATGCTTTTGAAATGAAGCACGCAGGCCAGGAAGTCACTACTTAACCAGAAGAGGTTGGCATGCTTAGAAAACTAGTTACTGTCATCGCGTTAGCGACCACCCCGGCGTGGGCAGCCCAGGCGTCTGCACCTTTCACCGGAGCCGACTACAGCGGACGCTATGAATGTACCGGCCAGGATAAACATATAGGCAGCTATAAGGGTGTTGTTGATATGGCACTCGACGCCAAGCAAAGTACTGGCAAGTACGCCGCCTACACCTTCACCTTGACCTTGGAAGACAAGTCCCGTTATGACGGAATGGCCGCCGGGACTTCGGACGCGCTGGGCGTTTATTTTGCTCACACCGACCCTGTCTTGAAAGACTTCGGCGTGGGGGTCGCACAAATGACGTCAACCCCGGAGGGCAAAGTGTCTTTCGTTAAGTACTACTACACGCCTGAATACGAAGGCGGTGGTCACGGCTTGGAACACTGCGTCAAAAGCTGATGGGGAGTTACTTTTTCATCAGGGTTGAACAGGCTGTTTTATAAGCTTCATGCTGATACTTGTTCAACGTCGTCGGCAGATCAAAGCTGTGCTTCTTGTTTTGCGCATTGATGGTCTGCGGCGACAGCAGCGTCACCTCCACCCCATCCAGCAACTGAAACACCCCTTCGATCTTGAACGTCGTCGGGCCACCGGCGAACTCGCCTTTTTTACTGCGTTTCTTGATGGCAATGCGCGTGATGCCGTTGGCTTGAACGAACGCCTTCACCTGGGCGGCGAAAGCTTTTACGTTGGCCGCTTCGTCGTCATCGTCGAGGGCGATTTTCTTGGTGGCCAGGGCGACGTGGGTCAGCGTCTGGTTGTCCAGGGAGGCGACGGCGATGATGGCTTCGCTGCCTTTGATTTCGATGCCGCAGATGGTCATGAGCGGGTCCTTTGCGAGGGAGAGGCTTCAGGAAAGGGCTTATTGAAATGCAATTCAAAGAGCTGCTCTACTGTCTTGCTCATTGGTTGGAGTTGGGAAATTTCTATCTTAAGTTTCAATAAGCTTGCTTCTTTGATTTTAATATCTAGCTCATTCAGTACTTCGCCGGGCTTTTGTATTTTCTGAAACCAGCGGCTAAAACCTATCACCGTGCACAGTGACGTGAGCGTCGCGTACAGACCTATGAAAATATAAAACTCTTTTTCGTGGACGAGCAGATAGTCCATGAACGTGTCGAGGTTATCTTTCTCTCGTTCTTTGTATGTAGAAAGTTTTTTTTCTTGTATAACGAGGCTGTTCTTCAGGAAGGTGACGTCGTTGTTGAATGAATCCGGCAGATCTGCGATTTTATGCAGCTCCGGTGTGCCTTTCTCAAGTGCTCCAATGCGTTTAGTGAAGTCGTTTACCATTTGCTCCGTTTGCGAATGGTGGCTTTCCTCGCGTGTTTCTTTTTGGAATCTGTAGTCCAGATAAGAAAAAATAGACACCAGTGTCAGCGCACCTGCAATTAGCCATAAACCAAATACAGCAAGCAACTTATAAATATTGTCGGTGGGTGGGGATGGAAGCCATTGCATGCCGAAAATTCCTTAAATCAGCGTCAGGTAGCGAAAAGCGACAGTGGGACGCTTCTATTGTAGGAATATAGTTACTATTCTTGGCCAATCGACTCCAGAAACTCCGACCGCTCATCACTCATGCGCGCCAGGCAGTCGTTGTGCGCAATCGCATAGGCCTTGGTGCCGGTCACTGCCGGGAAGGTGTCCACTGCACAATCGGCGTCGCGCAGTTTTTCCCACTTCTGCTGCGCATCCTTCAGACGGGCGGTAATGTCCGCCAGTTTGGTCTTGTCGCTGCCGTAGGTCGAACCCATGCGCTCCAGCAACCCCTGATAGTTATCTTTGAGCAATTGCTCGGCGGTGGTCTTGTTGTAGGTGGCGCATTCCAAGGTTTGCTGGTCGTTCTCGATACCGTCGCACGGCGTGCTGTCGGTGTCTTCGGCCGCGTGGGCGGTGGTTGCGATGAGTGCCAAAGCCAGGAAAATCGATTTCATTGCGCCGTCTCATATCACGTGATGCGCAATTCTGGCTCAAGCGTAAGACAAAGAACAGCCGACCGTGGGGCCTGTCTTCGCAGGCTTTGTCGCGGATTGACGCTTTCGGCAATTCCCCTGTCGTTTTTGCACCCGGCTCCGTCGGTCCCTGGGCATATGCTGGCCCCAAAGCGCCGGCAGACGATTCGGCGCATGAATCGCCAATAAGGGGACGCCTGATGAGCCCAGCCGAGTTGCACGCCGACAGCATCGTTATCGACGGTCTGATTATTGCCAAGTGGAACCGCGACCTGTTCGAAGACATGCGCAAAGGTGGCCTCACCGCCGCCAACTGCACGGTGTCGGTGTGGGAAGGCTTCCAGGCCACGATCAATAACATTGTCGCCAGCCAGACCCTGATCCGTGAGAACAGCGACCTGGTGATCCCGGTGAAAACCACCGCCGACATCCGCCGCGCCAAGGAGCAGGGCAAGACCGGCATCATCTTCGGCTTCCAGAATGCCCATGCCTTTGAGGACCAGCTCGGCTATGTCGAGATCTTCAAGCAGCTCGGCGTGGGGGTGGTGCAGATGTGCTACAACACCCAGAACCTGGTGGGCACCGGCTGCTACGAGCGTGATGGCGGCCTGTCGGGTTTCGGGCGTGAGATCGTCGCCGAGATGAACCGCGTCGGCATTATGTGCGACCTGTCCCACGTGGGCTCCAAGACCAGCGAAGAGGTCATCCTCGAATCGAAAAAGCCGGTGTGCTACTCCCACTGCCTACCGTCCGGGCTTAAAGAGCACCCGCGCAACAAGTCCGATGAAGAGCTGAAGTTCATCGCCGACCATGGCGGTTTTGTCGGCGTGACCATGTTCGCGCCGTTCCTGGCCAAGGGCATCGACTCGACTATCGACGACTACGCCGAAGCCATCGAATACACCATGAACATCGTCGGCGAAGACGCCATCGGCATCGGCACCGACTTCACCCAGGGCCATGGTCAGGATTTCTTCGAAATGCTCACCCATGACAAGGGCTACGCCCGCCGCCTGACCAGCTTCGGCAAGATCATCAACCCGCTGGGCATCCGCACCGTGGGTGAGTTCCCCAACCTCACCGAGACCCTGCTCAAGCGCGGCCACAGCGAGCGCGTGGTGCGCAAGATCATGGGCGAGAACTGGGTCAACGTGCTCAAGGACGTCTGGGGCGAATAAGCCACTGCTCGCTTAATCCTTCACCCGCCGCCATCCGCGTGGCGGGCATCAAAACGAATTTTCTGGAGTTAAGTTTCCATGGCCAAGATCGCCCCGCAATTGCCAATTGAAGTCGACAGCGAAACCGGTGTCTGGACCTCCGACGCCCTGCCGATGCTGTACGTTCCACGCCATTTCTTCGTCAACAACCACATGGGTATCGAAGAAGTACTGGGGGCCGACGCCTACGCCGAGATCCTCTACAAGGCTGGCTACAAATCCGCCTGGCACTGGTGTGAAAAAGAAGCTGAATGCCACGACCTGGAAGGCGTCGCGGTGTTCGAGCACTACATGAAGCGCCTGTCGCAACGCGGCTGGGGCCTGTTCAAGATCCAGGACATCGACCTCGATAAAGGCACCGCCAGCGTCAAGCTTGAGCATTCAGCTTTTGTGTATGTCTACGGCAAGGTCGGACGCAAAGTGGACTACATGTTCACCGGCTGGTTTGCCGGCGCCATGGACCAGATCCTTCAAGCGCGTGGCAGCAAGATCCGCACTGTCGCCGAACAAGTCTACGGAGGCTCCGAAGAGGGCCACGATGATGGTTTGTTCACCGTCAAACCGTTGTAAGCCGAGGACCGTGCCATGGCTTTCGAAGCAATGTTCCAGCCGATCCAGATCGGCAAACTGACCATCCGCAACCGGGTGCTCAGCACTGCGCATGCCGAGGTGTATGCCACCGACGGCGGCATGACCACCGATCGCTATGTGAAGTACTACGAAGAGAAAGCCAAGGGCGGTATTGGCCTGGCAATCTGCGGTGGCTCCTCCGTGGTGGCCATCGACAGCCCGCAGGAATGGTGGGCGTCGGTGAACCTGTCCACCGACCGCATCATCCCGCACTTCCAGAATCTGGCCGATGCCATGCACAAGCATGGCGCCAAGATCATGATCCAGATTACCCACATGGGCCGGCGCTCGCGTTGGGACGGCTTCAACTGGCCGACCCTGATGTCGCCGTCCGGCGTGCGTGAGCCGGTGCACCGTGCCACCTGCAAGACCATCGAGCCAGAAGAAATCTGGCGTGTGATCGGCAACTACGCCCAGGCTGCGCGTCGGGCCAAGGCCGGTGGCCTGGACGGGGTGGAATTGTCGGCCGTGCACCAGCACATGATCGACCAGTTCTGGAGCCCGCGGGTCAACAAGCGTACCGACGAGTGGGGCGGCAGCTTCGAGGGCCGCATGAAGTTCGGCCTGGAAGTGTTGAAGGCCGTGCGTGCCGAAGTGGGGGATGACTTCTGTGTGGGCATGCGCCTGTGCGGTGACGAATTCCACCCGGACGGCTTGTCCCACGAGGACATGAAGCAAATCGCCAAGTACTACGATGACACCGGCATGCTCGATTTCATCGGCGTGGTGGGCTCGGGTTGCGACACGCACAACACCCTGGCCAACGTGATCCCGAACATGAGCTACCCGCCGGAGCCGTTCCTGCACCTGGCGGCCGGCATCAAGGAAGTGGTCAAGGTTCCGGTGCTGCACGCGCAGAACATCAAGGACCCGAACCAGGCCACGCGCATTCTGGAAGGCGGCTATGTGGACATGGTCGGCATGACCCGTGCGCACATCGCCGACCCGCACCTGATCGCCAAGATCAAGATGGGCCAGATCGACCAGATCAAGCAGTGCGTGGGCGCCAACTACTGCATCGACCGCCAGTACCAGGGCCTGGATGTGTTGTGCATCCAGAACGCTGCGACCTCCCGTGAATACATGGGCGTGCCGCACATCATCGAGAAGTCCACCGGGCCCAAGCGCAAGGTGGTTGTGGTGGGGGCCGGCCCGGCCGGGATGGAAGCCGCGCGCGTGGCGGCTGAACGTGGCCACGACGTGACGCTGTTCGAGAAAAAGGAGTTTATCGGCGGGCAAATCACCACGGCATCGAAAGCGCCGCAGCGTGACCAGATCGCCGGTATCACCCGTTGGTATCAATTGGAGCTGGCGCGTTTGAAAGTCGACCTGCGCCTGGGTGTTGCAGCCGATGCCGAGACCATCCTGGACGTGCGTCCGGACGTGGTGGTGCTGGCGGTGGGCGGGCACCCGTTCATCGAGCAGAACGAACACTGGGGCGCCGCCGAAGGCTTGGTAGTGAGCAGTTGGGACGTGCTCGACGGCAAGGTTGCGCCGGGCAAGAACGTGCTGGTGTACGACACCATCTGTGAATTCACCGGGATGTCGGTGGCCGACTTCCTGGCCGACAAAGGCAGCCAGGTGGAGATCGTCACCGACGACATCAAGCCGGGCGTGGCAATCGGCGGTACGTCGTTCCCCACGTACTACCGCAGCATGTACCCCAAGGAAGTGATCATGACCGGCGACATGATGCTGGAAAAGGTCTACCGCGAGGGCGACAAGCTGGTGGCCGTGCTGGAGAACGAATACACCGGCGCCAAAGAGGAGCGGGTGGTCGACCAGGTCGTGGTGGAGAACGGCGTGCGTCCGGACGAGGCCATTTACTACGGGCTCAAGGAAGGTTCGCGCAACAAGGGCCAGATCGACGTTGAAGCGCTGTTTGCGATCAAGCCGCAGCCATGCCTGAGCGAGGCGGGCGAGGGGTACTTGCTGTTCCGCATTGGTGACTGTGTGGCCCAGCGCAATACCCACGCCGCCATCTATGACGCCCTGCGCTTGTGCAAGGATTTCTGACGCACCTGATCGTTCCCACGCTCTGCGTGGGAATGCCGCCCTGGACGCTCCGCGTCTGCTTTTAAGGTCGTGACGCAGAGCGTCACAGGATGCATTCCCACGCAGAGCGTGGGAACGATCTTCGTGGGAGCTTCACCATGTTGAATACCTTGCTGCCTATTCTCTTGTTTGCCGCCCTGGGCCTCGCCGTCCTCGGCGCCTTGCGCCGGGTGAACATGTGGCGCCGTGGCCGCGCGTCCAAAGTCGACCTGCTGGGTGGCCTCTTGGCCATGCCCAAGCGTTACATGGTCGACCTGCACCACGTGGTCGCCCGTGACAAATACATCGCCAACACCCACGTAGCGACGGCGCTGGGCTTTGTGCTGTCGGCGCTGCTGGCGATTGTGGTGCACGGTTTCGGCCTGCAGAGCCGCATTCTTGGTTATGCCCTGCTGCTGGCGTCGACATTGATGTTTGTCGGCGCGATCTTCATGTACCTGCGCCGCCGCAATCCGCCTGCTCGCCTGTCGAAAGGCCCGTGGATGCGCCTGCCGAAAAGCCTGATGGCCTTCTCGGTGAGCTTCTTCCTGGTGACCTTGCCGGTGGCCGGGATTCTGCCCGCCGATTTCGGCGGCTGGCTGCTCGCGGCTTTGCTGAGCGTGGGCGTGTTGTGGGGCGTGTCCGAAATGTTCTTCGGCATGACTTGGGGCGGGCCGATGAAACACGCGTTTGCCGGAGCCCTGCACCTGGCCTGGCACCGTCGCGCCGAACGCTTTGGCGGCGGCCGCTCCACCGGTTTGAAACCCTTGGACCTGAGCGATAAAACCGCACCGCTGGGCGTGGAAAAACCCAAGGACTTCACCTGGAACCAACTGCTCGGCTTCGACGCCTGCGTGCAGTGCGGCAAGTGCGAAGCGGCGTGCCCGGCGTTTGCCGCCGGCCAGCCACTGAACCCGAAAAAACTCATTCAGGACATGGTGGTCGGTTTGGCCGGTGGCACCGATGCCAAGTTCGCCGGCAGCCCGTACCCCGGCAAACCGGTGGGCGAACACGGCGGCAACCCGCACCAGCCGATCGTCAACGGCCTGGTGGACGCCGAGACCCTGTGGTCGTGCACCACCTGCCGCGCTTGCGTGGAAGAGTGCCCGATGATGATCGAGCATGTGGACGCTATCGTCGACATGCGCCGCCACCTCACCCTGGAAAAAGGCGCCACGCCGAACAAGGGCGCTGAAGTCCTGGAAAACCTGATCGCTACCGACAACCCCGGCGGGTTTGCCCCCGGTGGGCGCCTGAACTGGGCGGCAGACCTGAACCTGCCGTTGCTCAGCGACAAAGGCAGTTGCGATGTGCTGTTCTGGGTCGGCGATGGCGCCTTCGACATGCGTAACCAGCGTACCCTGCGCGCTTTCGTCAAAGTGCTCAAGGCCGCCAAGGTCGATTTCGCCGTGCTCGGCCTGGAAGAACGCGACAGCGGTGACGTGGCGCGGCGCCTCGGTGACGAAGCGACATTCCAGTTGCTGGCCAC
The DNA here is from genome assembly GCF_001320835.1 of Pseudomonas sp. NBRC 111138. NCBI lineage: Bacteria > Pseudomonadati > Pseudomonadota > Gammaproteobacteria > Pseudomonadales > Pseudomonadaceae > Pseudomonas > Pseudomonas sp. NBRC 111138. The sequence goes on from NZ_BCBO01000159.1 coordinate 78,586, forward strand.
GCGCAATATCCAGACCCTGGCCAAGTACAGCTTCAAGCGCATCGTCACCTGCGATCCGCACAGCTTCCATGTGCTGAAAAACGAATACGGCGCCTTCAACGGCAACTACCGCGTGCAGCACCACAGCACCTTCATGGCCGAGCTGATCGGCGAGGGCGCGCTGAACCTGGGCCAGCACAAAGGCAACAGCGTGACCTACCACGACCCGTGCTACCTGGGCCGCTACAACGGCGAATACGAGGCGCCGCGCCAAGTGCTGCGGGCTTTGGGTATCGAGGTCAAGGAAATGCAACGCTCGGGCTTCCGTTCACGCTGCTGCGGTGGCGGTGGCGGTGCGCCGATCACTGACATCCCCGGCAAGCAACGTATCCCCGATATGCGCATGGACGACATCCGCGAGACCGGTGCCGAACTGGTGGCCGTGGGTTGCCCGCAATGCACGGCGATGCTTGAAGGCGTGGTCGAACCGCGCCCGTTGATCAAGGACATCGCCGAACTGGTAGCCGACGCGTTGCTTGAAGACGCCGCGCCGGCCAAAGCCCCCGTCAAGCGTGAACCTGCGGAGGTGCACTAATGAGCGATATTATCCGCCGCGACCCCCGGGCCGAATGGATCGCCCGTAACCGCCTGCACCCGTTGCACGCGGCGATGCAGCCGGTGCAACACAGCTGGATGGGGCCCAACGGCATCATTCGCAAAAACGTGCATGGTGTCGGTTTTATCGGGCCCAACGGCATCAAGCGCATCGACCGCAGCGGTGCCCAGCAGGGCGGCGCGGCCAAGCGCACCGCGGCAGTGGAAGTGCAATTGCCGCTGCATCAAGTGCCGACCCCGGCGTTCTACATCAACGTGGTGCCGGACATGGTCGGTGGCCGCCTGAGCAGCCACGACCGCGACCTGCTTGGCTTGGCGCGCCAACTGGCCGGCAATGACGGCGCGGTGTTGGCGGTGGTGTTCGGTGAACACAAGGAAAGCGCCTTTGCCACGGCCGGCGTCGACCGACTGCTGGTGCTGGAGGGGCATGAGTTCGAGGGTTATGCACCGGAGCAACGCGTGCAGGGCCTGCGCGCTGTGGATAACCAATTCAGCCCGCGCCACTGGTTGCTGCCAGACAGCCGCAGCGGTGGTGGTGAGCTGGGGCGGCGCTTTGCCGCCAGCCTTAAGGAGCGCCCGGCGACGCGGGTGTGGCAGATCAAGGGCGAGGAATGCATCGGCCGTGCCGGTGCCGGCCAGGAAGACCTGGCGCGGCCGTTGCCCCGTCTGATCCTCGCTGCCGCCGAATGTGCCGACCCGGTCAGCGAGACCCGCCACGAAGTCTTGCCCGTGGAGTTATCCACAAGCCTGGCGCGCAGTTTGCCTCGTATCGAAGACCTCGGCGCGGTGGCGGTCGATCCGGCAGCGATTCCGATGGCCGAGGCAGAGTTCATTTTCTCCGGTGGCAACGGCGTGAAGGATTGGGCGCTGTTCCACCAGACCGCCGCGGCCCTGGGCGCTACTGAAGGCGCCTCGCGGGTGGCAGTGGACGATGGCTTCATGGCGCGTGATCGCCAGGTCGGCGCCAGCGGCACCTGGGTGACTGCGCGGGTGTACGTGGCGGTGGGCATTTCCGGGGCGATCCAGCACCTGCAAGGCATCGGTGCCTGCGACAAGGTAGTGGCGATCAACCTCGACCCAGGGTGCGACATGATCAAGCGTGCCGACCTGTCGGTGATCGGCGAAAGCGCCGCGATACTGCACGCCTTGATCGCGGCGGTCGAAACCTACCGCAACGGCGCCAAGCGCGATGCAGCCTGAGGATATGACCATGACGAACACTGTATTCAGCCTGGTGTCTATCGGCGCTCACCCCACTTCCGGACGACCCCGCCGCGCCGAGCAGGACGCGCGCGCGGTTGAGCTGGGGCTGCAACTGGCTGGGGATAAGTTGCAGGTGCTGCACGCTGGTGATGTCAGCGAGCCGACCCTGCGCAGCTACCTGGGCATGGGCCTGCCGCAACTGCAGGTACTGGAACAACCGGCCGGCTCGGATGCCTTGCCGGTGCTCAGTGAGTATCTGCGCGACGCAGGTGCTCAAGTGGTACTGACCGGGAGCCAGGCAGAAACCGGCGAAGGTTCGGGGATGTTGCCGTTCCTGTTGGCCGAGCAACTGGGCTGGCCGCTGGTTGTGGGGCTGGCCCAGGTGGAGTCCATCGACGCCGGCGTAGCCCTGGTGCTGCAGGCGCTGCCTCGCGGCCAGCGACGGCGCTTGAAGGTGCGCCTGCCGTTTCTCGCCACTGTGGATAACGCCGCGCCCAAGCCACGCCAAAGCGCCTACGGCCCGGCGCAACGGGGTGAACTGGCCGCCCATGACGTTGAGATTGAACACGACGAGTTATTCACAGGCGCACTGTTGCAACCGGCCAAGCCACGGCCAAAGCGCCTCAAGGTGATCAAGGCCAAGAGTGGTGCCGACCGTATGAAGGCCGCAACGGCCAAGGCCAGTGGCGGCGGTGGGCAGGTGCTCAAGGGCGTGAGCGCTGAAGAGGGCGCGCAAGCGATTCTCAAGCTTCTGGTAGAAGAGGGCGTCGTACGCTGAACCCTGACCACCACCAAACCTTGTGGGAGCTGGCTTGCCTGCGATATCGGTGGGTCAGCAACCCATGCATCCGTTGACGTATTGCAATCGCGGGCAAGCCCGCTTCCACATTTTCCTGCTTTATCTTGGGCTTACCCACAATGCCTGTTGATCCGCCTGTGGATAACCTGTTCGCGGGTGCCCACAAGCCCGGCATATCAAGCTCTGCAGCCCTCTGTACGAAAAACAACCAGCCTAACTTGCGGTTTTTGCTCGGGTTTTCACCGGCTTGAGGCCTCGACTTGCCCCCAAAGTCTGTTGGCGCTTTTGTGGATAAGATGTTCGCTATCCGCTACAAGCCTTATAAAACGTGGCTTTCGATGGGTTGGTCAATAATTGATCAAATCTCACATATTCGCCGTTTAAACGGCTGGATATCCCCGATTCATGAGGGTTTCAAGGGCTTTTCCACAACCCGAACGAAGTTGCCCCCAAAGTCTGTTGGTGCATCTGTGGATAAGGTGTTCGCTTACCGCTGCATGCCACGCCAAACAAGGCTCTTGGAGGTTTGGTCAATAAATGACCAGCTCAAGATAAAACCCGCAATTTTAAATAAGTCACGGATTTTCTTGATTTAATTTGCGAGCACGGCGCACTCGCCCACAATTGCTGTGGGTGGCTTTGTGGATAAGTTGTGGGGTAAAGGCTGGAGGGCAGGGCGCTAGGGGCTTGCGCGAGAACTGATGTAGGAGCGAGCTTGCTCGCGAAAAACGTCAACGATAACGCGTGTTCCCTGGATGAACGCGGTGCCTGTGAGTTTTTCGCGAGCAAGCTCGCTCCTACATTGTGATCTATGGGGGGCAGTTATTCGTGTGCGGCCACACCTTTTAGGTACGGCGCCGGAGCAGCACCCAGGTTGCTCAACATCCGCTCGCTGTACCAATCCACAAAATTCACCACGCCAAACTCATAGGTCTTGGAGTAAGGGCCTGGCTGGTAGGCGGTGGAGTTGATGCCGCGCTGGTTTTCTTCGGCCAGGCGGCGGTCCTGGTCGTTGGTGGCATCCCACACCTGGCGCATGCGCTCCACGTCGTAGTCCACGCCTTCCACGGCGTCCTTGTGCACGATCCACTTGGTGGTGACCATGGTTTCCTGGGCGCTGATGGGCCACACGGTGAACACAATGATGTGGTCGCCCATGCAGTGGTTCCAGGAGTGCGGCAGGTGCAGGATGCGCATCGAGCCCAGGTCCGGGTTCTTGATGCGGCCCATCAGTTTGGCGCAGCCCTGCTTGCCGTCCAGGGTCATCGACACAGTGCCCTTGAGCAGTGGCATGCGCACGATGCGGTTACGCAGGCCGAAGCTGGCGTGGGCGTAAGGGATCTTCTCGGCGTCCCAGGCGGCAGCAGAAGCAGCCACGTGATCCTTGAACGCCTGGTCGGCGCGCGGGTCGGTAACGTCGTCCCATTCCAGCAGGGTTTTCAGCAGTTCCGGGTGCGAGGCGTTGCAGTGGTAGCACTCGCGGTTGTTTTCCAGCACCAGCTTCCAGTTGGCTTTTTCGAACAAGGTGGTCTGGATCGCCACCTTGGTGTTCTCCATGTCGTAGGGCTCCATGTAATGGCTGAGCGTGGACAGGAAGTCATCGATGGCCGGTGGGTTTTCGGCCAGGCTGATAAAGATGTAGCCGCCAGCGGTCTTCACGTTCACTGGTTTGAGGCCGTACTGCTTCATGTCGAAATCGGCGCCCATCTCGGTGCCGGCGAACAGCAGGCGGCCGTCCAGCTCGTAGGTCCACTGGTGGTAGTGGCACACCAATTTGGCAACCTTGCCCTTGTCGCTGGTGCACAAGCGCGAGCCACGGTGGCGGCAGACGTTGTGGAACGCATGCACCACGCCGTCGGCACCCCGGATCACGATGATTGGGTTCTTGCCCACTTGCAGGGTCAGGTAGTTGCCCTTGGTGGGGATTTCGCAGGTCATGCCGGCGATCAACCACTCTTTCTGGAAGATCTCCTGCATGTCGATATCAAACAACCGCTCATCAGAGTAGAACGGCTGCGGCAGCGAAAAAGTGCGCTCGCGCTCTTGCAGCATTTGCGCGGTGGCCTTGCGTGCGGGTTCCAGCGGATCGCCCAAGCTTAAGGTTGCGGTGACGTCCATCGTGTGTGTCCTCATGGCCATTCTGTGTGGCCGGCGAATAGTGGCTACGGTTGGTGCTGTGCAAGGCGTAAAGAACGCGTCTTTGTTGGGAGCGAGTGTGGGCCCGGCGTAACGTCGAACCTTATCCATGGGCGACATGGCCCAATCTGATCCCGACGCGCAAGCCCCTGTCTTTGGGGGCTGGTCGCCGTAAGTATGTGAATGTCGCAGATAGGTAAATGGGTGGTTCTCGCGTTACGCAGAATCGCCACCATAAGGCCGACGTCGGCGGTGGAGAACAACATGTCCAATAATTTCCTGAATCCGGTAACCACCCAGACCTGGGCCAATGGTCGGCACATCGTCCGCTGCGTCAAAGTCATCCAGGAAACCTGGGATGTGCGCACCTTCTGCTTCATGGCCGATCAGCCGATCCTGTTCTTTTTCAAGCCAGGGCAATTCGTCACCCTGGAGCTGGAAATCGAAGGCCAGCCGATCATGCGTTCGTACACGATTTCCAGCTCACCGTCGGTGCCTTACAGCTTTTCGGTGACCATCAAGCGTGTGCCGGGCGGTCGGGTTTCCAATTGGCTGCACGACACTTTGCACGAAGGCCAGGAGCTGGCGGTGCACGGGCCGGTCGGGCTGTTCAATGCCATCGACTTCCCGAGCCCGAAAGTGCTTTACCTCAGCGGCGGCGTTGGGATCACGCCGGTGATGTCCATGGCGCGCTGGTTCTACGACACCAATGCGAACGTCGACATGACCTTTATCCACAGCGCCCGCTCGCCCAAGGACATCATCTATCACCGCGAGCTGGAGCACATGGCGTCGCGGATCGACAACTTCAGCCTGCACCTGATTTGCGAAAAACACGGCCTGGGCGAGCCTTGGGCCGGGTATCGCGGCTATCTGAACCACAAGATGCTGGAGCTGATGGTGCCGGACTTCCTGGAGCGCGAAGTGTTCTGCTGCGGCCCTACGCCGTACATGAACGCGGTGAAGCGTTTGCTGGAAGTTGCCGGTTTCGACATGACGCGTTATCACGAAGAATCCTTTGGCGCGACACCGCCCGAAGCCCGTGCCGATGCGGTGGAGCAGGCCGAGCAAGCGGCGGATGCGCCGGAGATCGACCTGGCAGACCTGCATCAAGTGGAATTTATCGCGTCCGGCAAGAGCATTCGCGTGGCGCCGGGGGAAACGGTGCATGCTGCGGCGGCCAAGCTCGGCCTGCTGATCCCCAAGGCCTGCGGCATGGGCATCTGCGGTACGTGCAAGGTCATGAAGCTGGGCGGCGAAGTAGAGATGGAGCACAACGGCGGGATTACCGAAGAGGACGAAGCCGAAGGCTATATCCTGTCGTGCTGCAGTGTGCCGAAGGGTGATGTACGCATCGAGTTCTGATCTGCTCGTTCCCACGCTCTGCGTGGTAACGCCTCCCAGGACGCTCCGCGTCCCGTCGCAACTGAAGGGTGACGCGGAGCGTCACGGCTGCATT